>JAPUIV010000220.1 GCA_027296665.1 Acidobacteriota bacterium
AATCGAGCGCCTGGACGTCCAGTTTCATGTGCGGGGCAGCCTGGGCGCCGTCGACCAGCACGGGGACACCGCCTTGATGGGCAAGGCGGACGATCTCCCCGATCGGATTGATGGTTCCGAGGGAATTGGAAACGTGGACCACCGCGACCAGCCGGGTTCTTGAATTCAGGAGCCGCTGGTATTCCTCCAGGATCAGCTCGCCGTCATCGTTGATCGGCGCCACCCGCAGGGTGGCGCCCTTCTCCTCGCACAGGATCTGCCAGGGAACGATGTTGGAATGGTGCTCCATGGCCGATATCAACAGTTCATCCCCGGCCCCGAGGTGTTTCCTGCCGAAGCTATAGGCGACGAGATTGATCGCCTCGGTGGCGCTGCGGACGAAAATGATCTCGCGGGTGTCGCGGGCGTTGAGGAACCGTTTCGCGCCGGCCCGGGCGGACTCGTAGGCGTTGGTGGACAGCTCGCTCAGCCGGTGCACCCCGCGGTGAATGTTCGAGTAATAGCCAGTGTAGCAATCCCGGATTGCCTCGATCACCTGGCGCGGTTTCTGGCTGCTCGCCGCGTTGTCCAGGTAGACGAGGGGTTTTCCGTGAACCGTCCGGCCGAGAATCGGAAAGTCGGCACGCACCCGGGCCGCGTCGAAACCGGCGGCGCGCCGTTCTGTCTGGATCGGATCACTTGCCGCCTTCATCGTCCTTCCCGTTTCCGGCCGGCCCCGCGCAGCCGGGCCAGCACCAGTGTCTCCAGTTTTGCGCGGATCGGCTCGATCCGGATCCGTTCGGTGATATCCCGAACGAAACCGTAGGTCAGAAGCGTCCGGGCCTCGGCGGGCCCGAGCCCTCGCGTTCGCAGATAGTACAGGGAATCCTCATCAAGCTGGCCAATGGTGGCCCCGTGAGCGCATTTGACGTCGTCAGCATAGATCTCCAGCTGGGGCTGGGTATGCACCGTGGCACCCTCCGACAGCAACAGGTTCTTGTTCGACTGCCGGGCGTTGGTCTTCTGGGCGTCCTTGCGGACGACGATCTTGCCGTGGAACACCCCGCGTGACTCCTCATCCAGGACACCCTTGTAACATTCTAAACTTGTGGAATTCGGACGGGCGTGATCGATCAGCGTGTGGTGGTCGACATGCTGGCGGTTGGTAGTCATGTAGAGACCGTTCAGGGTGCATTCGCTGCCCTCCCCATCCAGCACGAAGTTCAATTCGTTCCGGGCCAAACGCGCCCCCAGGGAGATCGAATGGGAGAGAACCTTGCTGTCCCGTTCCTGGTACGCCTGGATGGTGGCAATGTGAAAGGCCCCCCGGCCCTCCCTCTGCAACTTGCAGTGATCCAGTTCGGCGTTTCCCTGGACCACGATCTCGGTGACGGCGTTGGTGAAATAGGGCTGGTCGCCGGGACCGGCAAACGATTCCACCACTGTTGCCCGGCTCCCCTCCTCGGCGACGATCAGGATCCGGGGATGGGTCACCACCGCCCTCCGGGCCGCGGTGGTGAGGAACAGCAGATGGATCGCCTGGCGGATCTGCTCCCCGCGGGGGATCCGGATGTAGGCGCCATCCCGCATGTAGGCGGTGTTGAGGGCGACGAAGGGGTTTTCCTCCACCTTCGCGTGCCGGGCGAGAAACGGCCGGAGAGGTTCCGGATCCTCCTTCAGGGCCGCGGCCAGAGACTGGATCCGGACGGCGTCCGGGACTGGGCAATGATGCGAAAGCTCCGGAGAATAAAGGCCATCCAGGAAGACGATCCTCTCGCCTTCGACGCCGGGGAAGGCGAGGCGCTCCACCGCGGCCCGGTCCCACCCGTTCGACGCCGGTTCCGTCACCAGGTGGAAGGCGGTCCGGGCAATCGGTTTCACGTCGGTGAATCTCCACGCCTCCTGCCGGCTGTCGGGAAATCCCAGCGCCTCGAACCGGGCAATCGCTTCCCGTCGGATCGAACGCAACCAGGCCGGGCCGTAGGCGGCGACTTCCCGATCAAAGGCGGGGAAACGGGAAAGGAAGAGATCGATTCCTTGCGACTTCATGAGGCAGGGACATCCGGGGATGTCGGGGCGGCAGGCGCGGGAGAGTCGATCTCGGTCCAGGCATATCCCTTTTCCTCGAGCTCCAGGGCGAGCTCCTTGCCGCCTGATTTCACGATGCGGCCGTGCGAAAGGACATGTACCCGGTCGGGAACGATGTAGGTCAACAGCCTCTGGTAATGGGTGACGACGATCATCGCCCGCTCCGGATCCCGCATGGCATTGACGCCGCTGGCGACGATCTTCAGGGCGTCGATATCGAGACCGGAGTCGGTTTCATCCAGGATCGCCAGCCTCGGTTCGAGGACCATCATCTGCAGGATCTCGTTGCGCTTCTTCTCCCCCCCGGAGAACCCTTCATTGACCGGACGGTTCAGCAGGCTCTGGTCCATCTGTACCAGTTTCGCCTTCTTCTTCACCAGGGTCAGGAAATCGATTGGGTCGATCTCCTCCTCGCCGCGATGCTTCAGGATGGAATTCAGTGAAGCACGAAGAAAATAGGCGGTGCTGATCCCGGGGATCTCAACCGGGTACTGGAAGGCGAGGAAGATCCCCTCCCGCGCGCGCTCCTCGGTGGAAACACTCAGGAGATCCTTGCCCCGGTACATTACCTGCCCGCCGGTGACCTCGTACCCCTCGTGACCGGCCAGAACGTTTGCCAGGGTGCTCTTTCCCGATCCGTTCGGGCCCATGATGGCGTGGACCTCCCCCGCCTGGATGGTCAGGTCGAGCCCGCGGAGGATCTCCTTGCCCCCCACCCGGGCCCGCAGGCCGCGCACTTCGAGAATCGGTTTTTTCTTGGATCCGGTCATCCGACGCTTCCCTCCAGGCTCACCCCGAGAAGTTTCTGGGCCTCCACGGCGAACTCCATCGGCAGTTGCCGGAAGACCTCCTTGCAGAACCCGTTCACGATCATCGATACCGCGTCCTCCTGGGACAGGCCGCGCTGGCGGCAATAGAACAGTTGATCCTCCCCGATCTTGGAGGTCGAGGCCTCGTGCTCCAGCCGCGACGATGAGTTCCCCACCTCCACGTATGGGAAGGTGTGGGCCCCGCACTTGTCACCCAGCAGAAGGGAGTCGCACTGCGAATAGTTGCGGCTGTTCTTCGCCCCCTTGCCCATTTTTACCAGCCCGCGGTATGTGTTCTGGCCGTGGCCGGCCGAGATCCCCTTCGAGATGATGGTGCTGGTGGTGTTCTTGCCGATGTGGATCATCTTGGTGCCGGTATCCGCCTGCTGATAATTGTTGGTAAGGGCTACCGAGTAGAATTCGCCGATGGAGTTGTCCCCGAGGAGAATGCAGCTCGGGTATTTCCAGGTGATCGCCGAGCCGGTCTCCACCTGGGACCAGGAGATCTTCGAGTTCACCCCGAGGCACTTGCCCCGCTTGGTGACGAAGTTAAAGATCCCGCCGCGTCCCTGGGCATCTCCCGGGTACCAGTTCTGCACCGTGGAATACTTGATCTGGGCGTTGTCGTGCGTGATCAGCTCGACCACCGCGGCGTGGAGCTGGTTTTCGTCGCGCATCGGCGCGGTGCACCCTTCCAGGTAGCTGACGTAGCTTCCCGCTTCGGCGACGATGAGGGTCCGTTCGAACTGCCCGGTGTTCGCGGCGTTGATCCGGAAGTAGGTCGACAGTTCCATCGGGCACCGCACCCCCTTGGGAATGAAGCAGAACGATCCGTCGGTGAAGACGGCGGAGTTCAGGGAAGCGAAGAAATTGTCGGTGTAGGGGACGACGGAGCCGAGGTATTTCTCGATGAGTTCAGGATGGTTCACTACCGCATCCGAAAAGGAGCAGAAGATGACCCCGATCTCCCCCAGTTTTTCCTTGAAGGTGGTGGCCACGGACACCGAATCGAACACCGCATCGACCGCCACGCCGCTCAACCGCTTCTGTTCGTTCAAGGAGATACCGAGCTTTTCAAAGGTGGCCAGCATCTCCGGGTCGACTTCATCAAGGCTGCGGGGGCCGTCCTTTTTCGCCTTCGGGGCGGAGTAGTAAACGATCGACTGGTAGTCGATGGGCGGATAGTGGACATGCGCCCATTTCGGCTCCCGCAGAGTCAGCCAGTGGCGGTACGCCCTGAGACGCCACTCCAGGAGGAACGGCGGCTCATTTTTCTTGGCCGAGATGAGCCGGATGACATCTTCGTTCAGTCCCGGAGGCACGGAATCGGTATCGACATCGGTGACGAAGCCGTACCGGTATTCCTGGTTCGTCAGTTCCTCGATGACCTTGGTACTGGTTCCCGCTTTCTTCATTTCTTTTCCGGTCCTCGATTAATGGGTCGGGTTTTCGAACAAAAAAAATGGTCAGTGGACGGGGCACATCTCGAGGAGAAGCCGCTGGCGGACCTTACTGGCCACCGCGGCCTCGTTGTCGAACAGGTCGGCAAGGCACAGGTTGTCCAGCATTCCGTTGAACAGAGTGCCGATGGTGACCCAGACGGGCCGGATGGAACACTCCCGGCGGTGAACGCACTCGGCCACCTGCCCCGGGTAGTCGTCGCAGGTCTCCTCCAGGAACAAGGGTTTACTCAGGGCGCGCATCACCTGGCCAAGGGAGATCTCCTCGGGGACCGCCCCCAGGACGTAGCCGCCATTCTTGCCCCGCAGGCTCTCCACCAGGTGGGCATGACGGAGGAGCATCATCAACTTTCCGGTGTACTCCACCGATAACCCTTCCTTCCCGGCAATCTCGGAGATGGTGCCAATCTCACCGGCACCCTTCCTGGCCAGTTGCAGGATGCATCTGAGCCCATATTCTTCTTGCGCGCTGATCTTCATTTGAGACCTCCTGCCAGTCCGGATCGATCAGGAATCATCCGTACTGAAGGGAATTTATCAAATCCGGACAACTTTGTCAAGTTTACCGTAAGGAGGCCTGGACGGCCTTCCGGGCGGGTAAGGCCAGGCTCAGATCCCGCTGATTTCAGAAAAGTAACGGGCGAAGGTCCGCATCCCGCCGGAGGCCTGACCCCAATCGAAATACTCGTTCGGGGCGTGATAACCATGCTCCGGCAGGCTCAGGCCGATGAATGTGATCGGGACCCCCAGAAGTTTCCGCATCGTCACCACCGCGCCGATCGATCCCCCTTCGCGGACAAAGGCCGGAGTACGGTCGAAGCCGAATTTCACGGCGGTCCGGGCGGCGTCGGGATAGGGCCCGGTGAAATTTCCGAGGTACGGCTCGATCCCGGCCTGCAGCTTCACACGGACATCGGGATTCTTCTCGTGGACGAAGCTCTTCAGGAGGCGGAACATCCTGGCCGGCCGCTGGTTCGGCACCAGGCGCATGCTGACCTTCGCCTCCGCCGAGGGAGGCACCACCGTCTTGACCCCGGGGCCGGAGTAGCCGCCGGTGATCCCGTGCAGTTCGAAAGTCGGTTCCGTCCAGATCGACTGGAGCAGTTTCTTCCGGTCCAGGGTTCTGAGTTTCTTGAGGCCATGCGCTTCCCGGAACCGGGCGACCTGGAAGCCGGAGGAGAGGAAATTCCGGATCTCTTTCGCGGTGGGCCGGGCAACATCATCGTAAAACCCGGGGATCCGGACCCGGCCGGTCCGCGCGTCGAAACATTCCGAGATCAGTTTCGCCAGTTCGGCCACGGGGTTCCGGGCGGCGCCGCCGACCAGGCCGGAATGGGCGTCCCGGGTGCCGGTCTCCAGGACCAGCATCGCCGGTTGCATCCCGCGCAGACCGTAAGGGATGGCCGGTTTCCCCCGGGCGATCCAGATGGTGTCGGAGACCAGGATCGACCGGGCCCGGATGTTCTTTCGATAGCCCTTCAGGAACGATTCGAAATTCGGGCTGCCGATCTCCTCCTCCAGCTCCCAGAGGAAATGGTAGTTCAACCCGATCCCGTTTTCGGCGGCGAACCGGGCGGCGAACAGCGCAGTCAGGGCCGGCCCCTTGTCATCGGTGGCGCCCCGCCCCAGGTACCGGTCGCCATCGCGTCCAAAGACGAATGGATCCCGGCCCCATTCGGCCGGTTCGGCCGGCTGAACATCAAGATGATTGTAGATGACGAGGGTGGGGTTGCGCGGATCGGTGGTCAGCTTGCCGACGACGACAGGATTTCCCTTGGTAGGAATCGAGGCCGCGGTGGCCCCGAACTCCCGCAGCAGGTCCACCGCGGTGTCGGCCCCCTTGCGAATCTCCGGCTTCCTTTCCGGATCCATGCTGACGGTGGGAATCTCCACCAATGTGGCGAGTTTCTCTTCAAACTCGGCACGGCAATCGCGGATGTAAGCATCCAGCGCGCGGGTATGGCTCCAGGTAACTGACATTCGGCCTCCAAAGACGCAGTAGTCTACACCAGCGAGAGGCTCCCTCCAAGAGGGTTCCAGGGCGATTTTCGAAAAAAATCTTTGCTATACTTCTGCCCTCCCGGAAAGGAGGAATCCGGCTCTTGCGGCCCGCAATCCGATGGGACCGAAAAGAGATCTCCGGCTCGCTGGGGGATCTCGGCACATTCATCCCCCTGCTGGTGGGCATGGTGACCGTTTGCGGCCTGAACGCCGGTTCGGCCCTGTTCTTCGCCGGCCTGTTCAACGTCATCACCGGCTTGACCTTCGGGCTGCCAATGGCCGTCCAGCCGATGAAGGCGATCGCGGCCATCGCCATCAGCGAAGGGCTCACCCCGGCCCAGATCGCCGCCGCGGGGATCCTGACCAGCGCGGTGATCCTGATCCTGGGTCTCACCAACTGGATCTCCCGGCTCGACCGGATCATTCCGATGAGCGTGGTCCGGGGCCTGCAACTGGCGGTCGGTCTCACCCTTCTCTTCAAGGGGATCCGCCTGATCGCCGGGACCGGGATCCTGATCGGTTACGACAGCATCCTCACCGGCCTCCTCGGCGGCGGTCTGGTTCTCGTCCTGTTCTTCAGCGATCGATTCCCGGGGGCCTTGTGGATCTTCCTGATCGGGCTCGGCCTGCTGGCGCTGGAATCACCGGAACTGTTCGCGTCGTTGCGGCTCGATTTTTCCCTGCCGCGCTGGACCCCGCCCGCCTGGGGCGACTTCCTCGCCGGCGGCGAGCGGGCCGCCCTGGCCCAGATCCCCCTGACCCTCCTGAACTCGGTGATCGCGGTCTGCGCCCTGTCCCGCGACCTGTTCCCGGCCTGTCCGGCCACCCCGCGCCGGGTCTCGATCAGCGTCGGCGGGATGAATCTGATCGCCGGATGGTTCGGGGCGATGCCGATGTGCCACGGTTCCGGCGGGCTGGCCGGCCAGTACCGCTTCGGGGCGCGATCCGGCGGCAGCGTGATCTTTCTCGGCGGCATCAAGATCGCCCTCGGGTGCCTGCTGGGGACCGCCCTGATGCCGATCCTGGCCGCCTACCCGGAGTCGATTCTGGGTGTCCTCCTGGTCTTTTCCGGTATGGAGTTGAGTCTCATCACCCGCGACGTGAAGGACCGGAACTCCGCCTTCGTCATGTTCCTGACCGCCTCGACCAGCCTGGCCCTCCATTCCCTGGCGATCGGCTTTGTCCTCGGCTGGGTCCTCTCCCTGCTCTTCCTCCGGGGCATCATCCGGACCGGACCGGATGCGCCGGGGAATCATTCCAGGAGTGAACCATGATCCCGGGGATCGGAAAGTTCTTTGAGGAAAGATGGGCCGGGGTGCGAAGGTGGAAAGTTCGGAAACAGGTATGCCTCGCGCTCGGGTTGTGTCTGACCGCGTTCCTCCTGGCATGGGGGTTCGACCAGTTCATCCTGAAAACACCCGTTCTGACTCCCTTCGGAGAAAAACCTGCCCTCACCCCCCTGTATGCCTTCTGGATCCCGAGGATTGGCTGGACCGCATGGGTGTTTCCCCTCTTTTGCGTCTTCTTTGTTGTTTTCGCCGCCCGATTCGCCGATGCAAAAAGGACGGGAAGGGGGAAATTCCTGCTGTTTCTCGCCGTCTCCTCCCTGGCCCTGCCCCTTGGACTTTTCCTGATCCGCAGGCCGGTTAACCAACTCGGGTTTCAATTCAACATTTATCCCGGAGAGGAATTCATTTTCGACGCGATCCGGATCCAGAACCTGGGAGATTTCCTCCGAGGGTACGTGGAACTCATGCCCCGCCTGAGCCTGCATGGGAAGCATTTTCCACCAGGGCATGCCACATTCCTGTATATCGTTCAGCAATTTTTCGGGAAATCCCTCCTGGTGGCCGGCATGGCGGTCCTGGCCGCTTTCTCCAGCGGAACCCTGATGTGCTATGGCGCTTTCAAAACCCTTCTGAACGAATCTGCCGCTCGTTGGGGAGCCCTCCTGCTGCTCGCCTCCCCCTCTCTCCTCGATTTCGCTTGCACTTCAATGGATGCCGTCTTCTTCGCCTTCGCGGCCTTGGCTCTCTGGTTGAGTTTCTCGGCTTTTTGTGGAACCCGATCGATTGTTCTTTCCGCGGCGGCAGGTGCCGCTCTGGCACTCGCCGCCTTTTTCAGTTTTTCCGCCATCCCGCTCGGGTTTTTCCTCTTGTTGTTCTGTGTCTTTAATTATCGGCGGAAAGGAATCGCCATCCTCGTTCAACTGGCATCTGGAGTGGCCGGCGGTATCGGCTTCGTTGGGCTGGTGTTCCTCGGGACGGGTTTCTCGCTCTTGAGTTGTTTTTCCGCCGCGATCCCCCTCAATCAAGAATTCATGGCATCGATTCTCGGGAGGGCCCCGCTGGAACTGTATCCTTTCATCTCTTTCGGGAATGCATCGGCATTCTTGATCGGGGCTGGCCTGGCGGTGGTCGGCTCCGCGTTACTCCGGATCGTCCACGGACAATTCAAAGGCGACAGGTTGTTGCCGGCCTTTTTGTTAACCCTGGCAGCCATGGTATTTGGCGGGGTCTATGTCATGGAAACAGAAAGAATCTGGCTCTTCGCGATACCCTGGCTCGCCATGGCCGCGGCGGGATCCGGCCGGATTCTTCACCAAGCCGGCCCCGCCCTTCTCACGGCCGGCCTGGCCCAGGCTCTTATCATGGAGTTGATTCTGTTCACCCTCTGGTGAACCGAAATACAAGGCCGCCAAGGCCAGTTGACACCTCCTCGCCGGAATCGGTAGCATTCACGGGAGTTTCCGGCCCGTGCGCCCATAGCTCAGCTGGATAGAGCGTCGGACTACGAATCCGAAGGAGCGGTCCGACGAAACCTGTAACCGGTAAGGTTTTCAGGCACTTCGTCGGATCGCCTTTTTTCAGTTTGTACCGTTCTGGCTGCAGTTTGCAGACCATCTGCAGACGCACCGGAATCGCTACTCACTGACACCTGACCGAAGAAACCTGCAGGGGCCTAATCTAACTTCCTCATTTACGTGAAGGGGAAAAAGGCTCCCGTGGGTAGCTCGCCACAGCCCCACATTGCCCTGTGTCGCCCGAAGTCGGCGAGGTATGCCCGACACCACTCAGACCTCCCACCCTCTCTGGCCCCACCGG
>JAPUIV010000221.1 GCA_027296665.1 Acidobacteriota bacterium
TTCCAGGACCCGGATCCGTTCGGGCGCGGGCCGGAGAGGCATTGTCATCTGATCGGCGAGGAAGGGCGAGCTGGGCAGCAGCGCCCCGGTCTGCCGGAAGTTGTGCAGGCCTTCCCCCAGGAATGTGAATAGATTTCCCACGATTTGATGGAAGCAGCGGGTCGATCCCCTTTTCAGAATATTTTCCGTTTCCCTATGTTACCGTAAGATGGAATGGATTGTAAAATCGGTATCAATCCAGTAGAATTAAGTCTTAAATTAAGGCGAACCAGATGCAACAACATCTATCCTGGCTGATCGGCGGCCCCCAGGGCAGCGGGGTTGATTCCGCCGCCACCCTGTTTGCCCGGGTTTGCGGTGCCAGCGGGCTCTGGGTCTTCGGGCAACGGGAGTACCATTCGAATATCAAGGGAGACCATTCCTACTACCAGGTCCGGGTTGCCGATACGCCGTTGCGCGGCCCGGTCGGACCGATTGACGTTCTGGCCACCTTTGAACGCCGGACCCTCCTGCTCCACAAGGAATATCTCACCTCCTCCGGCGCGGTCCTTTTCGATCCCGTCCTGGTGAAGGCGGGAGACCTGGATGGCGTGAAGGTGGCTGTCGAGGTTCCCTACGCCGAATTCATCGAAAAGGTGGCCGCGGAGTTCCAGAAACAGGTTGTCCGCCTGCAGATCATCAAGAATGTGCTTTCGGTGGCCGCGACCTTCGGTCTCCTCGGCCTGGAGTTCAAAATCCTCCAGGAGGAGATCGAAAAATTGTTCGTGGGCAGGCGTGCGAAGCTGGCGCCGATGAATGTGTTCGCGGCCCGGACCGCTTACGAGTCGACGGTCGAACGGAAGCCCCGGGAGTTCCGGTTCCAACTCGAACCGATTGCCGGTGCCGGAGAACGAATCTTCGTCAATGGAGTCCAGGCGATCGGCATGGGGAAGATCCTGGCGGGATGCAAGCTGCAATCTTATTACCCGATTACCCCCGCGGCGGACGAATGCGATTTCTTGGAATCCCATCCTGAATCGGGGGTGGCCGTGGTGCAGTGTGAGGATGAAATTGCCGCCATGGCGATGGCCATCGGCGGGGGAGTCATGGGGGTCCGATCCTCCACCTCCACCTCCGGTCCGGGATTCGATCTCAAGACCGAGGCGATCGGGTGGGCCGGGATGAACGAAGTTCCGGTGGTCGTGTTCAATTACCAGAGGGGAGGGCCCGCCACCGGGCTTCCGACTCGGCATGAGCAGGGGGATCTCTCCCAGGCGATCCACGGGGGACACGGCGATTTCCCCCGCATCGTCATCGCCCCGGCCGACATGGAAGAGTACTTCGTTGATGGGTTTCAGTCGTTCAATCTCGCCGACCGGTATCAGACCCCGGTGATTGTCCTCGTTGACAAGGCGTTGGCCAACAGCACCGTCACCATTCCGCGTCCCGAGACCGGGAAGTGGCGGGTGGATCGAGGCGCCCTGGCCAGCCCGGAAGATCTGCAGGGCAACCGGGAAAACGGCGGGCAATTCAGGCGGTTCCGGATCACCGACGACGGGATCAGCCCCCGCCCCTTTCCCGGGGCCGAGGGCGGGATCTTCTGGTGCACCGGGGACGAGCACGACGAGTTCGGCCATATCACCGAGGATCCGGGTAACCGGGACCGGATGCACGCGAAGAGGATGCGAAAGGAGGAGACCGCTCTCAAGGAGATCCCCGCAAGGGACCAGGTCCGGTTCTTCGGCCCCGAATCCGCCGACCTCACCTTCCTGACCTGGGGCTCTCCCAAAGGCGTTCTCCTCGAGGCTTCCGAACTCCTGCGCAGCGAACATGGCATTTCGGCGAACCTTCTCGTCGTGCACCTGCTCCGTCCCTTCCCTTCCGGGCTGGTGACGGCGCGGCTGCAAGCGGCCCGGCGGACGATCTGCGTGGAGATGAATATCAGCGGCCAGTTCGAGAATCTGGTCCGGCAATGCACGGGGATCTCCATTCCCCACAACATCCGGAAATGGAACGGCAGGCCCATGACCGTTGAAGAAGTGGTGGCGGCGGCCCGCGCCATTCAGGATCATTCACAAAAAAGAGTGGTGTTGCATCATGGCGTTTAAGATTGGCGAGTATCGAAACGATTCCCACAACGATTGGTGCGTCGGGTGCGGGGACTTCGGCATTCTCAGTTCCATTCACAAGGCACTGGTCGTTCTCCAGATCCCCCGCCACCGGGTGATCGTTTTTTCGGGAGTCGGCTGTTCCAGCAAGACACCCCATTTCATCCAGACCTACGGGGTTCATACCCTGCATGGCCGTTCCGTCCCCTTCGCCTCGGGAGCCAAGATCGCGAATCCCGATCTCGAGGTCCTGGCCGTGGGAGGGGATGGCGACGGGTATGGCATCGGGGTCGGGCATCTGGTCAACGCCGGCAGGAGGAACCTGTCCATCACCTACATCGTTTTCAACAACGGAGTCTACGGTCCCACCAAGGGGCAAGCCTCCCCGACCCTGGCCCGCGGCACCCAGACCAAGTCGCTTCCCCAGGCCAACATCAATGACGCGATCAACCCGTTGGCGCTGGCGCTCACGGCGGGGTTCACCTGGATCGGTCGCGGTTACTCCTTCGACGTGAAGGGATTGACCGACCTGATCGTCGCGGCGATCCGGCACAAGGGCACTTCCTTGCTGGATGTGATCCAGCCCTGCCCGACCTACAACGATATCCACACCAAGGAATTCTGGGGAGAGAAGGTGGAAACCGAGTCGGGGCCGTTACCCCGGATCCTCAGGCTCGATGAAGAGTCGTACGACGGCAAGGTGGCAGACCCGGCCGATCCCGAAGAGGTTGCCCGCAAACAGGTGCAGGCCTTCGAGCGCTGTAACCGGATCGAGGCACGGATGCCGGTGGGAGTGTTCTACGAGATCGCTCTCCCCACCTTCATGGAGCGTCTGGCTGAACGAATTCCGAGCCTGAAGTTTTCTACCCCCGCCCAGGCACCGGTCGCCGACGGGCAGGGCCGCCCCACCACCAGCATTGAAACGATCCTCGCCGGTTTCCGCGTCTGAGCCGGAGATCCGCTCGCCCTCCCGGCTCGCCGCGGGTCTGCGCACTGTTTTCGCCAAATTGCTGGATCGGTACGGGCCGCAGGACTGGTGGCCGGGGGAGAACCGGTTCGAGATCCTGGTGGGAGCAATCCTCACCCAGAACACCTCCTGGGCCGCGGTGGAAAGGGCCCTGGACAATCTCCGGGCCGTCGGGGCGCTGGCCGGCGACGCGGAATCGATCCTCGAGGCCTCCCCGGCCCGCCTGGCCGGCTGGCTTCGACCCTCCGGCTACTTCCGGATCAAGGCGAAGAGGCTGCGCAACCTCTGTGCCTGGTTTCTCGCCCAGGGCCGATTCCGGCGGCTGTCCCGGTTGCCCACCGCCAGGCTGCGGGCCGGTTTGCTCGGCGTTTCTGGCGTGGGCCCGGAGACCGCGGACGATATCCTCCTGTACGCCTTCGAACGCCCGGTGTTCGTGGTCGATGCCTATACCCGGCGGTTGTTCGCCCGCCTGGGCTGGATCGGTGGGGGAGAGCCGTATGAGGATCTCCGGAGCCGCCTGGAGGGAGGGCTGGCCCCGGATCCTGTCCTCCTCAACGAATACCATGCCCTGATTGTCCGGCATTGCAAGGAGGTGTGCCGGAAGAGACCGGTTTGCGGCCAGTGTCCCCTGGCCGGCGGATGCCGGTTCGCCGCCCGGGAAAGGATCCACCGGGAGGGAATTGGCAGTTGCCGCTAGCCTGATTCGTGGTATAGTTTAGAGTCAAGATGCAGTACGAGAAGGACTTTCAGACCGGTGGCCGGATCCTGGCTGCTGTGGCCGTGCTTTTCCTGACGACGGCCTTTTCTTCCGCGACCACCCTCAAGCGGATGGGCCTGGGTGACCTGGTCAGGCAGTCGGACGACATCTCCGTCGCCCGTTGCGAGGGGATGAATACTCATTTCGGCGGCGCCAACGGCCGCAAGATCTACACCGACTACCATTTCACCATCTCCGATTCGGCCAAGGGCGGCGGCCGCGAACGGATCACCCTGTCGTTGCTGGGGGGGAGGATCGATCCGGTCGAGATGCGAGTCGAGGGGGCGCCGAGTTTCCGGGTGGGCGACGAGGTGATCCTGTTCACCCGCGGGGGGATCGGCGAACGGATTGTTCTCACCGGATATTCGCAGGGGGTGTTTCCGATCTCGACCGATCCCGGTACCGGCCGGCGATTCGTACTCCCTCCCGCACTGTCCAGGGTGCGTTTCCTCGGAGAGGAGGGGACGCAGGGGAGAAGTCAGCGTGACCGGGGCCGGGGGGTCGATCTCGACCGGTTCCTCGACAGCCTGCGGCAGATTGACCGGACTCCCGGCGCGGCCGGCATTCG
>JAPUIV010000222.1 GCA_027296665.1 Acidobacteriota bacterium
TGGCGATGACCTCGGCCCCCTTCTCCGCGAGGGTCCGGGCGACCTTCATCCCGAAACTTCCCAGTCCGATGACGGCGTACTGTTTCATTGGTTCCTCATTCTAGCAGAAAACCCGGGCGGACCTCCCTGGCTCCCTACCCGATCTGGATGCGGGCGGCCGGATAGCGGTAGTCCGCCGAATGGAGCTTCTCCCCGATCGCCAGGGTCAGGGTGAGGGGGCCGATCCGACCGATGTACATGAGCAATATCACCAGCAGTCTCCCGACAAAGTTCAGGTTCGGGGTCACCCCCAGCGACAGGCCGACATTGGCGAAGGCGGAGATCGTCTCGAACAGCATCGATTGAAACGGGACGGCCTGGGTGGCCAGCAGCAACAGGAAAAAGACGGTGACCACCAGGGCGGAGATCACGGTGATGGCAATGGTCCGGTAAACGGTGCTCTTCGGGATGGTGCGCCGGTAGATCTCCACATCTTCCCTCCCCTGCAGCATCGCCTTGACCGACAGCACCAGAACTCCCAGGGTGGTGATCTTGATTCCTCCCCCGGTCGAGCCGGGGGCGGCGCCGATGAACATCAGAATGATGGTGAGGAGAATCGTGGCGGGAAGCATGTGGGACATATCGACCCGGTTGAACCCGGCGGTTCGCGCCGTCACCGACTGGAAGAAGGCGGTGAGAAGTTTCTCCCCCGCCGGCATCGTATCCAGCGACTGGTCGAACTCGAAGAAAAAGATGAACAGGGTGCCCAGGGCAAGAAGGAGAAAGGTGAGGAACAGGATCAACCGGCTCTGGGAGTTCAACCGGCCAAAGGTCCGGCGCACCCCCTTCTTCAGCAGATCCCGGTTCAGGAAACCGGAAATCACCGTGAAACCGATCCCGCCCAGAATGATGAGGCCGCCGATGGTGAGAAGCACGATCGGATCCTCGCCGGGCGGCCCGGCCAGCGAGTTGGCGAACAGGGAGAATCCGGCATTGCAGAAGGCGGAGATCGAATGGAACAGCGAATAATAGAGCCGCTCCCCGGTGTCGGGGAAGATGTCGCCCCAGCGGAAGAACAGGACGACAAACCCGATCGCCTCGATGGCGAAAGTCATGCCGACGATATACCGGACGATCCCCGCCAGCCCCTGGGCGCTGGTTTCCTCCATGAGGTTCTGCATGACCGCGCGGGTCCGGAGGCCCAGCCTGCGCCGGAACAGCAGGGCGACCGAGGCCGACAGGGTCATGATGCCGATGGCGCCGATCTGGATCAGCCCGAGGATCACGACCTGTCCGAACCGGCTGAAGTAACTGCCGGTATCGACCACGATCAACCCGGTGACGCAGACCGCCGAGGTGGCGGTGAACAGGGCATCCAGGATGGCGGCGCCCCGCCCGTCGGCGGTGGCGGCCGGCAGGGTGAGGAGGAAGGTGCCGGCCAGGATGGTCAGGAGAAAACTGATCGCCAGCACCCGGGTGGGGCGGATCTGGATGTGCGTGAAGATCCGCTGGAAGGTTTGGGACTGGGGAAGGATGCGAAACGCCACGATCCCCAGGCGGAAAACGGCAAACAGGGCGGCGGTGGTCAGATGCCCCCGGAACAGGGCAATCAACGCCGCGCCGCTCAGGAACAGATCGAAGAGGGAACCGGGAATCAAACCGAAGCCGAACCGCCGGGTCCAGATCCGGACCGGCAACCGCAGGAGAAGGGCCGATACGGCCAGCATCTCCAGGGAATCGGCCAGCATGTGGTGCCAGGGCAGAAGGGCGGGATGATATCCGTACCGGACGATCATCTCGACCAGGGTGAGAGCGCATATCGAGGTCGAGATGAGCTCGAACCGGACAGGAAGAAAAGGATCGTCCTTTCGGGAGGGTCCTTTGGTCAACTGGAGGAGGCTCCTTCCGCAGCGGGTTCCGCGGGCGGGGGTTTGATCACCACCAGGGTTCGGTCATCGTGCTGGCAGTCCGGACCGCAGTACTCCTCGACCGCTTGCAGGATCCCGTCCACGATCGCCGCCGCGGGCCGGGAGGCCAGCTTTCGGATCAAGTCTTCAATGCGCTTCAGCCCGAATTCCTTCCCCTGGAGGCTTCCCGCCTCGGAAACGCCGTCGGAGTAAAGGACGAGGATGTCGCCCGGGCGGAGAACCAGGAATCCCCGCTCGTATTTCGCGTCGGGGGTGGGCCCCAGGACGATGCCCCCGAGATCCAGTTGCTTGAAACTCCCGTTCTGGTACAGGAGCGGTGGCGGATGTCCCGCGTTGCAGTAGACGAAGTTGCCGTTTCTCTCCAGCTCGCCATAGAAGAGGGAGACGAACTTGGTGGCCAGGTTGCTCCGGTGGATCACGCGGTTCAGTTTCTGGACGGTCCGGATGATCTTCATATCTTCTTCCAGGCCCATCCGCATCCCGGTGATCACATCGCGGGCCTGGAGCGCCGCCGGCAGGCCGTGCCCGGCGGAGTCGGCCACCGCGAACCCCAGGATCCGATCGGAAATCGGAATGTAGTCGAACAGATCCCCGCCCACCGTCTCGGCCGGAACCATGCGGCCGGCAAAGTCGAATCCCCAGAACTCCGGCGGCTCGGACGGCAGCAGGCTCATCTGGATGTCCCGCGCCTCGAGGAACATGTTCACCAGTTTTTGCTGGTCCAGCTTGAGATTGATGACGTGCCGGATGGCGTTCAGGGCGTGCAGGATCCTCTCCTCCTCCAGCACCCCCTCCACCGTGAAGGAGATGATGTGGCGAACCTCGTT
>JAPUIV010000223.1 GCA_027296665.1 Acidobacteriota bacterium
GGGGCGGTGGTCCTGGTCAGCGGCGGAATGGATAGCTGTGTGACGGCGGCCATCGCCCGGCAGAAATTCACCATTGCCATGCTTCATTTCCAGTACGGTCAGAGGACCGGGTCGCGGGAACTGCGGGCCTTCCACGATCTCGCCGACCATTATCGCGCGGCCGACCGGCTGGTGGCCGGCCTCGAGATCTTTCCCCTGATCGGAGGTTCCGCGCTCACCGATCGAACCCGGCCCATCCCTCCTGGCCGGCTCAGGCGCCGGGAGATCCCGGACACGTATGTACCGTTCCGGAACGCCAATCTATTGTCGGCGGCGGTCTCCTGGGCCGAACGGCTCGGGGCCGAACGGGTCTTCATGGGAGCGGTCCAGGAGGACAGTTCCGGTTACCCGGATTGCCGCCGGGAATTCTTCGAGGCATTCAACCGCGTCATATCCCTGGGGACGCGGCCCGGGACGAAGATCCGGATTGAGGTCCCTCTCATTGCCATGAGCAAGGCGGAGATCGTCCGGGAAGGGAATCGCCTGGATGCCCCCTTGCACCTCACCTGGTCCTGTTACCAGAGGACCGACCGGGCCTGCGGCAAGTGCGATAGTTGCCTGTTGCGGCTCCGGGCCTTCCGGGAAGCGGGGGAGATCGATCCGATCCAGTATCTTCCGGAAGGGCAGAGTCGATGACGGCGTCAGGGCCGGGCGGCGATCTGGCCTTCAAGCTCCCCCCCCGGTTGATCGCCCAGGTTCCGACCAAAAGACGGGGAGACAGCCGTCTCCTGGTTCTGCGGCGAACGACCGGCGTTATCGAACACGGCAGGTTCCGCGATCTGCCGCGATACCTGGAGGCGGGTGATCTGGTCGTCGCCAATGAGAGCGGAGTTCTTCCCGGGCGGTTGTTCGGGACCCGGAAGACCGGCGGCAGAATCGAGATCCTTCTGCTCGATAGGCTGACCCCGAACGGGGGCGGGCCACGCGCGCTCGCCGAGAGGTGGACCTGCCTGATGCGGCCCGCGCGGAGGTTGCGGCCGGGCGAGTCGATCGACCTGGAGGGAGGATTGATCGGAGTGGTGGGAAAGCGCGACGGCGAGATCGGGGAGATCGATCTGCGCGGGAACCGCCCGCCGTCCCTGTTGGTAGGACGGATCGGCCGGACACCCTTGCCTCCCTACATCCGGAGATCCCGGATCGATCCCAGGGAGTCGGTGGACCGGCGCCGGTATCGCACGGTGTACCAGCGGGAGACCGGGTCGGCGGCCGCGCCTACCGCTGGTTTGCACTTCACCCCGGGTATGCTCCGGCGGTTGTCCCGAGCGGGGGTGGAGTGGTCCACCCTTCTCCTTCACCTGGGCCCGGCAAGTTTTTTACCGGTCCGGGGATCGGATCCCGACAGGCAAACCGTTCCCCCGGAGCGCTTCCACCTGCCCGGTTCCACCGCGCGCAGAGTGGAATTGGCGCGCCGGAATGGCAATCGGGTGCTGGCAATCGGCACCAGTTCAGCGCGGGTCCTGGAAGCCTGCCGGGATCCCGATGGCGGTCTGTTGCCGGGGAAGGGGTCGTGTGACCTTTTCATCCGCCCGGGATTCCGGTTCGGGACCATCGATGCCCTGCTCACGAACTTCCATTTGCCGGGTTCCACCCATCTCCTTCTGGTGGCGGCCTTCGCCGGGCGCGATTCGATCCTGGAAGCTTATCGCCAGGCGGTCCGGCTTGAATACAGGTTCTACAGTTATGGCGACGCCATGCTGATCCTCTGAGAGGTTTTTTTGTTCGAGATTCTGGACAGGGATCCCCATTCCGCCGCGCGGCGGGGCCGCCTCCGGACTGCCCACGGCCCGGTGGAAACCCCTGCCTTCATGCCCGTGGGCAGCCATGGTTCGGTGAAGGGGCTGGACCCCCGGGATCTGGAAGAGGTGGGGGCAGGAATGATCCTGGGCAATGCCTATCATCTCTATCTCCGGCCCGGTGTGGAGGTGATCCGGGAGGCCGGGGGCCTCCACCGATTCATGCACTGGGAAGGAGCTCTCCTGACCGACAGCGGCGGGTTCCAGGTGCATAGTCTCGCCGCCCTGTGCAAGGTCCGGGAGGAGGGAGTGGAATTTCGCTCCCACATCGATGGATCCCGGCATTTCCTGACCCCGGAACGGATGATCGAGGTTCAGGAGGTACTGGGTGCCGACATCATCATGACGCTGGATGATTGTCCCGGGCTCCCCGCCTCCCGCGAACGGATCGGTGCCGCCGTTCGAAGAACCATCGATTGGGCCCGGCGATGCCTCGAGGCCAAAAAACGGCCCGATCAAGCCCTGTTCGCCATCGTGCAGGGTGGGCTCGAGCCCGACCTGCGCGAAGAATGTGTTGCGGCCCTGGTTGCGATGCCGTTCCCGGGATTCGCCATCGGCGGGCTCAGCGTGGGGGAAAGCCGCGAGGGAACCAGGGAAACCGCCGCCTCGGTGGCGGCCAGTTTGCCTGATCTTGCCCCCAGATACCTGATGGGGGTAGGGAAGCCAGGGGAACTGGTGGAAATGGCCGCTGCCGGAATCGACATGTTCGACTGCGTCCTGCCGACGCGGAATGGCCGGAACGGCACCCTGTTCACCTCCGAGGGCACCCTGAACATCAAGCGGAGCGAGTTTCGCCATGATGAACGCCCGATTGAAGAGGGGTGCCCTTGCCATGCCTGTTCTCATTTCAGCAGGGCCTATCTCCGCCACCTATATCAATCGAGAGAATTGCTTGGTTTACGGCTGAATTCGATCCATAACCTAATGTATTACTTGAGGCTCATGGAGGGGATTCGCATCAGCCTGAAAACAAATCGGTTTCGCGAATTTCGGGAAGTTTTCCACAGATCCGGACTCCGGGAGGCCCGAGCCGGCCTGTCGGAATCGGGTTGAAAGGGGTTCCCGGCAGGGTGTACCATGGGGAAAGGGGCGGGGGCCGGGAAGTCAGGATCCGATCAGAACAGGAACTTGTTACAACCGATGTTGAAAAGATCGATCCTCATAGTTTTTGTTCTCCCGCTTGTGGCCGGAATCCTTTCTTGTACCGGTCCCCGTATCCAGGAACAGGTCGCGCGGGGAAGGGAGTTGATGGCCGAGGGCAAATATTCGGAGGCGTTTTCCGAACTCGATGGGGTGGTCCAGACGGGCAAAGCCGATGGAAGGATCCTGTTCGAGGCTTACGATTGCCTGAGGCGAACGGCAGGAGACCCGGCCCGCATGGAGGAGCTTCGCCAGGCAGGCCTGGAGAAACTCGAGAAAGCGGTGCAGGAAGAGGATTCCGAGGTGACCGATTTTTACTACTTCGCTTCCCTGCAGTACGATGCCGGATCTCCGGTGGAGGGGGCAAAAACGGGGCTGGACGCGGTACAAAGGTTCCTGGGTCCCCCCGGATCGGGGGCCGGCCCGGGTCTGTCCGCTCTCGAATATTATCAGCTGGGCGAGATATATCATTTGATGCACCGGGAGGATCTCGGCGAGGAGGTGTTTGCCAAGGCGGCCGGGGCCTATCAGGAGATGGAAACGCCTCCGGTCGATCTTTTTGCCCGGAGTCTGGTGGAGGCAGCGAAGGGAGATCTTCGCAAGAGAGAATACGGCGAGGCCGCCGAAAAGATCGACCAGGCCCGGACAATCGATTCCGAAGTTTCGATCGATCCGCTGGCCGAGGGATTGATCATGATGGGTGCGCGGCGCTTCGAGGCGGCGGAAGCCGCCTGGCACCGGATCCTGGAGCCGGCCGATCTGATACTGGAATGCCAGTTCCGGGCGGCGGTGGCTCGGAAGTCGGCCAGGTACAAGAATTTACCGACTCGCGGGCCGACCGGTCTCGATCTCGCGGAATATAACGACGAACAGATAGAGACCAACATCCTGGAGCTGGTGGTCGAGCTGCGGGAATTCAAGAAAATTTTTATTCCGGGCTGGAAAAGAAAACCGTCATCCCCGGCATTCCAATTGACCGAGGACCAGAGAAAATCCCAATTGGCGGGGATGAGGAAGGTAGAGAAGAAATTCTTGGCTCTGCACCGGGAATATCTTCTACGAGACAATTCGCTGCAAGCGTTCGCAAGCTGGAACCGATATCGGGATCTGCTGCGGTATTAGGCCCGCCCCGGGCCGGCGGACGGAGGACCCCATGGAATCGTCGAATGGTTCGGCCCATTCCTTGAAGGGTGACCTGGTGTTTGTGGCGGATGCCCATCTGAGGCCGGGGCATGCGGAGGTGGGACGGTTCGTGAATTTTCTCGCGAACATCCGCGCCTCGGCCTCAGTCCTTTTTATCGTCGGTGATCTGTTCGATACCTGGTTCGGCAGCCCCGACCTGCAGAAAGAGCACCATAAGGAAATCGTGACGGCGCTCCGCGGCCTGGCTCGATCGGGGATAAGGATCCATTTCGTCGAGGGGAACCGGGAGTTCCGCATCGCCCAGGAATTCCTGGGGGATCCCTTTTACCGGGTGGCATCCGATCACCTGGTGGAGGAGTACGGCGGGCGCCGATTTTTCGTGGCGCACGGAGACATGGTCAACCTGAAGGACTGGCCCTACCGGGTGTGGCGGCGGTTTGCCAAGAACCCCGTCACCCATTTTGTTCTTCATCAGTTCCCCGTTCCGGCCCGGAACCGGTTCATCGATTTCCTGGAGCGGTCGCTCAAGAACACCAACCACCGGAACCGGAAACGGTTTCCCATGAAGCACTGCAGCGAATTCGCCGACCGGGCCTTCCGGCGGGGGGTTGACGTGATCATCCTTGGTCATTTTCACGAAGAGAGGGTCATCCGTTACTCCCGGGATGGTCAGGAGAAGATGCTCTGCGTCCTGCCTGCCTGGTGTGACGGGGGCGGTTATCTCCGGTTCCGGGGAATGAGTGAAGGGGAATTTATCTGGGCGGATGGGAGATCCTCACCATCTCGCGATATTTCTCCAGGAGGCGAATGGTCAGAGGACCCGGCCGGCCGGAGCCGATCGGGTGGCCGTCACACTCCACAACCGGCAGAACTTCCTTGAGGGAGCTCGTCAGGAAACACTCCTCCGAATCAAGAAGATCCTGCGGTAAAAAATCCTGTTCGCGAACCGTAATTCCCAGATCCCGGGCCAATTCAAGAATGACCTCCCGGGTGATCCCTTCCAGGATCCCCGCGGCCAGGGGAGGGGTCCAGATCTCGCCGCCGCGGGCGATGAACACATTGCTGCTGGCCCCCTCGGCGACGTACCCCGCGGGGTTCCGCATGATCGCCTCGAAGGCGGCCTTGCGGGAGGCCGCCGTCACCGCCAGGATGTTGTTGAGTTGATTGCAGGATTTGATGCTGGGATCGAGGGACTCCCTGGGGTTCCTCCGGATCGGCACTATCGAGACGGGGACTCCGGTCTTCTGCAACGCCTCGATCCTCCGGGGAAAGGGGATCACATACACCAGCAAGCTGGGCGATTTGCACAGGGAGGGGTCCAATCCCACTGCCGGGCCGGCCGGCCAGATCGGTCCCTCCCCCCGTGTGACCACAACCCGTACAAGGTATTCACCGGGTTCAGCCGCCTGGCAGGTCCGTTCGATCTCCCGCGCGATCTCCTTCGAGCCGGGAAGGGGGATCGTAATCCTTTCAGCCGATGCCGCCAGCCGGCGTAAGTGCCGGTCCTGAAGGAACGGAATTCCGTCATATGTCCGCAAGGTTTCGTACACGCTGTCGCCGTACAGAAACCCGCGGTCGAAGATCGAAAGGACGGCGCGGTCCCGCCCCAGGATCTCGCCGTTGATGTTGACGATTTCCTTCACAGGCTGGAACCTAGCAAACCGGCTGGGTCGATGTCAATGAAACCAGGGCGGCTGGCCGTCTTCCCCCGACTGCGGGATTATGTTAGATTCTGCCTCACGGAGGCAGCGTGATTGTCGGAATCGGTACTGATGTCAGCGACATCAACAGGTTCGCCCGGGCCATCTCCCGGCGCGGGGATCGGCTTCTCCACCGCGTGTTCACTCCGGACGAAATCTCCTATTGCATGACGGCCCGGCATCCGGCTGCCCATTTCGCCGCCCGCTTCGCCGCCAAGGAGGCGGTGTTCAAGGCGCTCGGAACCGGATGGGGCCAGGGGGTCCGCTGGACCGAAGTGGAAGTGGAGCGGGGGAAACGGGGGCAACCGACCATCCGCCTTTCCGGGGCGGCTCGAAAGCGGGCTGAGTCTCTCGGAACCGGCCGGGTCTGGCTGAGCTTGAGCACCGAAAAGGAGCAGGCCTTGGCCTTCGCAATCCTCGAATCAATTCCCAAGTCATGACGGACCCGGTCGTTCCAGGAAGACTCCGGGATAGACCCGCGGCCCTTAGGCTCCTCTGGGCCATCCTGATCACCGCCGCGATCATGATCATCGAGATCGTGGGCGGCTACCTGAGCAACAGCCTGGCGTTGTTGTCCGACGCCGGGCATATGTTCACCGATCTCCTCGCCTTGGGGTTATGTTATTTCGGGATCTGGGCTGCCAAGCGACCCGCATCGGGGAAGGCCTCTTTTGGATACCATAGGGTCGAGATCCTGGTCGCCCTGGCGAACGGATCGATTCTGGTCCTGGTTGCCTGCGTCATTGTGTACAAGGCGGTAGGGCGGATGGTGCACCCTCCCACTGTCGAGGTGTTCACCATGATGGCAGTGGCGGGGGTGGGGCTGATCGCCAACGGTATCTCCGTCATGCTCCTCGCCGGCAGCGGCCGGAACCTGAACCTCAGGGCGGCCCGCTGGCACGTGCTCGGTGACACCCTCTCCTCGCTCGGGGTGATACTCGGGGGGGGGCTCATCTGGCTCACCGGATGGTTGATCATCGACCCTCTGCTGAGCTGCACCATTGCCGTTGTGATCGTAATCGGTGCGTTCGGACTGTTGAAGGAGTCGGTTGACGTTCTCCTGGAGGCGACTCCGCGGGGGATCCGGCTTCACGACATCTCCCGGTCCATCGGGGAGGTTTCGGGCATCGCGGCGGTTCACGACCTGCACGTGTGGAGCATCACCACGGGAATGATCGCCCTGAGCGGTCATGTTGTGGTGAATGCCGGCAATCTGTCGGAAACCGACGATCTGTTGAATCGGATCAAGATGATGCTGAAACAGGATTTCAAAATTGACCACACCACCATTCAGGTGGAATCCGAATCCTATGATGAGGTGGGACAGATTCACTGACCGAAGCGGGAAGAGTCGAACGGGCGCAGGGGAAAGGTCGCAATGGGACGTGTGAGACAGGCAAAGAGCCGGTTTCTTGAGAAGTTGGCGCACTTCGTTGTCCAGAACCCCGGGAATGTCCTTATCGTCGGGGCGGCCTTGTCCCTGGTCGGCTTGTTCCTGGCCCGCGGCCTGGAGATTCGATCCGACCTTGCCGATTTTCTTCCGGAATCCTCGCCGGTGATTCGATCCTTCCGGCAAATCGTGGAACATTTTGGCACTTCGGACCATCTGATCATCGCGATCAAGGGCAACGGGGAGGACGATGCCGAATTGCGCGAGATCCTCGCCGACCGCCTGGCAGAAAAACTGGAAGCGTCGGCCCGGATCGATTACCTGGACTACCGGGTCGACCAGGAAACCATAGAGTTGTACCGGCGAAGCCTTCTGCCTTATGCCCTGGTGTACCTGGCCGATTCGGGGCTGGAGGAAATGGAAAATAGGCTCTCCGATGAGGGGATCCGGGAACAGATCCGGGAGAACCGGCGAATGCTTTTGTCGCCGGCCTCTTCTGTCACCAAGAAACTGGTCCGTCTCGATCTGCTGGGGTTTCGCACCCTGTTCCGCCCCATGGTGGCGGGCCGCGGCGGAAACCTGCAGATGAACCTGCGGGACGGGTATCTGTTCTCGAAAGACCTCGGCCTTCTGCTGATTATCGCGAAACCGATCCGTCCGGCGCAGGATATCCCGTTCACCCGGGCTCTCATGGCGGAGGTGAAGCTGCTGGCGGAGGAAAGCCTCGCCGAGATCGAGGACGCGGGTGAGAATCTTGATTCCGTCCGGATCGGAATGACCGGCGGTTATGCCTTCGTGGTCGAGAATGAAGTCATACTGAAGAAGGATATCTTTTTTACCTTGATCACA
>JAPUIV010000224.1 GCA_027296665.1 Acidobacteriota bacterium
CGGCTCACCGTTGACTCGTGCATCTCGATGTCCTGGGCAACATCCTTGAGGACCAAGGGGCGCAACTTTTCATACCCGAAATCGAGAAACCCGCGTTGATGCTTGACGATGCTGCAGGCAACCTTGTAAATCGTGCGTTGACGTTCCTCCAGGCTTTTGATCAGACGAAAAGCGGCCTTGTATTTTTCACGGATGAATTCGCGTTCCTCCCGGTTCAAGGATGTGTTTCCCCGATCCAGAAGGCGCCGATAGGTCGGACTGATCCGCAGCCTGGGAAGACCATCATCGTTCAGGATGATGGTGTAGTCATCATCAATCTTGACGACGTGAACGTCGGGAGTCACGTATTGAGAGTTTTCATTCCCGAATTTCAGGCCAGGGCGGGGATCCAGATGGCGGAGAACCTCCACATAGTGGCGGACCTCTTCGATGGAAGTCTTCATCCTGTCGGCAATTTCCCGGTACCTGTGCTCCTGAAGACGAACCAGGTGTTCCCGGATCAAGGTTTCGGCTGGAGTCCCCTCCAGGCCTAGAATTCGCAACTGGATCAGGAGACATTCCTCCAGGTCCCTGGCGCCGACCCCGGGCGGGTCGAACCTTTGAACCAATCGGAGCGCCTCCTCGATCTGGGCCGGAGAGCCGCCAGTCATCTCCTGGATCTCTTCCATGCTGGCCTGCAGATACCCCTTCCCGTCGACGTTCCCGATGATGCAGCGACTGATCTCGCAGATTTCTTTTTCACCCGAATCCATCTGTAATTGCCAGAGGAGATAATCGTTCAAATTCTGAGGCCGGGTGAGTGTGGCTTCGAACGGAGTCGCATCCCGGATCTCCCTCTCGGCCTGGCGGGGCACATAACCGGACAATTCCTCACGGAAATAGGCCTCGATGTCGAATTCTTCCCGGGCCTTTTCATTATCTGGAATCTCCGGCTCGGGAGAATCGGTCTCTTCCTTTTCCTCCTCCGATTCGCCTTCCGGGGAGGCCGACTCCGGTCCTGATTCTTCCAGGACCGGATTTTCGGTGAGTTCCTGATTGACCTCCTCGACCAACTCCAGTTTCGACATCTGGAGAAGCCGGATCGCCTGCTGGAGGCTGGGAGTCATGATCAGCCGCTGACTCAGCCTGAGTTCAAATTTCAGCTCCATTGCCACGAGGAGCGCTTCTCCTTTCTCAGTTCAATTGGAATCGTTCACCGAGGTACACCTGGCGGACCTGCGGGTCGGCCGCCAGCTCCTCCGGGGTCCCCCTGCGGATCAGGATCCCTCCAGCTAATATATACGCTCGGTCGGTGATGCGCAGGGTTTCCCGGACATTGTGGTCGGTGATCACGATTCCGATCCCCTTTTTACGCAAATGATCGACCAATCCCTGCAGTTCTCCGACGATGATTGGATCAATCCCCGAGAAGGGTTCATCCAGCAGAATGAAGGAAGGGGATGTTGCCAGGGCCCTGGCGATTTCCACCCGGCGCCGCTCCCCACCCGAAAGGGCCCGCGCTTTCCGGTCCGCCAGATGGCTGAGCCCGATCTCCTCGAGGATCTGGACCGCCCGGCGCAAGGTTTCCTGGCGGCCCAGGTTCATGGTTTCCAGAATGGCGAGCAGGTTCTCACGAACCGTCATTCGCCGAAAGATGGAGGGTTCCTGCGGGAGGTACCCGATTCCCTTCCGGGCTCTCAGGTACATCGGCAATGCGGTAATATCGGTGCCGTTCAGGAGGATCTTCCCGCTGTCGGGGGGAGTCAAACCAAGAATGCAATGGAAGGTGGTGGTTTTCCCGGCCCCATTCGGTCCGAGAAGGCCGACAATCTCCCCCTGATTGAATTCCAGGGAAAGATCAGAAACTACTTTGCGGCCGCGGTAGGATTTTGTCAGCCCTTCAGTCGCTAACGTCTGCCTCAATAGAATCCCGTTCCCCACTGCCGGGAACCAGGGTAATCAACAACCTTCCCTTGTGCCCGGTCTCGGCCATCAGACTATCATCCGACAGATCCAAAGTCAATTCCCTGCTCCGCACCATCCGGCCCCTGAGAAGATCCCGCAATTCGACCAGATCCCCGTCTCCCTTGAGGATCAGACGGTCGGCCAAGGGAAGGTACAATCCGTGATCGGCGAACCCGACCTGAGAATCCCGTTGAAGACGAACGTGTCCTTCCAGGATTACCCGATCGATCCCTCCCCCGCCGCCGCCAGGGTCAATCTCGGCAAGGATCGAATCAGAGTGGATGGTGGCGCTGCCGCGGTCCATTCTGGCATCATCCTCGTATCGCACAAAACCGTTCTGATCGTCGTACCACATCCGTCCCGACCGGATGGTTACGTGGCTTTCCTCGGGATTTTCCCTGACCGATTCCCCCGCCGCCAGGGGAAACCGGGTCAGAACCTCATGAGTCGCCTCCATTCCTTGCCCCTCCACCCGGATCCGCCTTGCCTGGATCTGGCGTTCCCCTTGCCAGGCAATTACCCCCTGAGAAAAGAGCACCCGACTGCCGTCGGCTGCGGCCAGAAGTTCGCCCGAATACACCAGAATGGGATCTTCCGAGGCGAAGGGGAAGAGCGTACCCGGGCCCTTCCCTGTGCCTCCGCGGAAATGGGTTTCCACATTCCCCAGGGCGTGGAGATCCTGGCCCGGCAGGATGTCGATCCGGTCGGCTTGAACCTGACGGTCAACGGTACTCACCTGGGCCCTGGCACCGCCGTCGCCCGAACGGAGCCGAAAACCCCGCCCCTCTTCTTTCCGGTAGCTGGCCGCCGACCCCCGGACTTCCCGGTTTCCGTCGATCGCCCGGACCTCCCCAGCGAGTTCCAGGGTGAATAGGTCCAAATCATCCGGGGAAAGAGATCGGGCATGGAGGTAATCACTCCAGGAGGTCCGCGGACCACTGATTCCCGCCCCCTTTCGATCCAGAAAAACCGCCTTGTGGGCAAACAGTTCCGGCCCCGTCCCTCCTGCTGTCCGGAATTCCAGATTCCAAGCGCGGAGAACGAAGTCACCCTGGCGAAGAACTGCATCTTCATTCAATATCGCGGTCCCGCGGTCCAGGTGATAGGTCAAGTTCCAGCACCTTCCCTGGATCTCCCCGATTCCCGGCAAGTCGGGACGATACCGGAATTGGACCGGACCATCGATCTCCAGAAGGTTCGTGTCGGGATGGAACCACATTGCCGTTCCGGTTCCACTGATCTCATCGGTGGAAAACTTCACCCGCGAAGGCGCATAAAGTTGCATCGGGTTTTCGCTGTAGTCGAGTATTTCAGTGCTTAGAAGAGGTTTCTCATCTCGCCAAACATGAACGTCACCGCGCAGTTGGACCTGGTTCAACCCGGCCCGGAAGGTCCCCTCCCTCGAAACGACACGCAGACCGGTTCCAGGGCCCTGGTAGATGTCGAGCGCCACCCCTTCCAGTTGAACCAGGCCTCCCTCCAGGGTGATGGATCGATCGGCCCGGAGAAGAAAGCTCTTCGCTCCGGCCCGGGTTTCTTCCACCTCGAAACCGATAGTTTCCTCCACCACATCTTCCGGTTTCTCCCGGGATTCGGTCCTTTCTGGGCCTGAAGTGGGGAGGGGAGCCGGTTTCCCCATTCCCTCGACCGGAATCGATACCGTCTCCTGCCGTGGAGGGATCCGGAAATTCCAGACGATCAGGGCGATAACCGAAAACAGAACGGTGAGGCTGATCCACCGAAGAAGGGAAGAAAGGTGAATTTGAGGCAAGGGAGATTCCCGAGAAAGTAACCTAACCCTTTGCAATAAAAACGTTTACACGAACGAGTATACCCCTGGAAGAAGAAAAGTCAAACCTCCCGGTCAGCGGCCTCGAAACTTGGCGTTCCGTTTCTCCATGAAGGCGAGGGTTCCTTCCTTCATGTCCTCGGAGGCGCAGCAAAGCCCGAACAGAGTCGCCTCGAGATGTAATCCTTCCTCCAGGGACATATCCATGCCGCGTTGTATCGCCTCAGCGGCGAATCGAAGGGCCAGCGGACCCTTGGAAACCAGAGTCGCGGCAATCTTTCGGGTGGTGGGTATCAACTCCTCCGGCGGAGTTACCTGGTTCACAAGACCTATCCTTTCCGCCTCCTCCGCATCCAGGATCCGGCCGGTCAAGATCAACTCCATCGCCCGTCCCATCCCCACAAGGCGGGACAGTCGCTGGGTTCCACCGTAACCGGGAATGATGCCGAGATTGACTTCAGGCTGTCCAAATTTCGCGGTCGCCGATGCAATTCGCAGGGTGCAGGCCATGGCCAGCTCGCATCCTCCTCCCAGGGCGTATCCATTCACCGCCGCGAGAGTCGGTTTTCCCAGCGATTCGAGGCGGGAAAAGATTGCCTGGCCCCGCAGCGCGTAATCCCTGCCCTCGATTGGCGCCTGCTGGGCCAATTCGCCGATATCGGCTCCGGCAACGAAAGCCTTCTCCCCCGCCCCGGTCAGGATCAGGACTCCCACCTCGGGATCGGCTGCGGCCAACTCCAGGACCGTTCCGATCTCGGTAACCGCCTCCCGGTTCAGGGCGTTGCGCACGCTGGGACGGTTCACGGTGAGGGTTCCAACTCGATCCTTGACTTCCCAGAGAATGTTCCGAAACTCCATCAGGAAACCCCTCCCTTCAGGATCCGGTCATTGGCAACTGGACGTTCCTTCGAATAATCATAAAAACCATTTCCTGATTTCCGGCCATGGAATCCCGCCAGAACCATCCGCTTCATCAAGGGCGGCGGCGCGAAACGGGTTTCCCGGAAATCCTCGAACATGATGTTGGCGATGAAATAGGTGGTGTCGATCCCGACGAAATCGAGCAGGGTGAAGGGTCCCATCGGGTGCCCGCACCCCATTTTCATTCCCCGGTCGATATCCTCGATCGAGCCAACTCCCTCATGGAAGGCGCGGATCGCGTCAAGAAGGTACGGAACCAGGAGCCGGTTCACGATGAAACCGGTGCTGTCATGGGCTTTGAGGGATACCTTCCCAATGCTTTCAGTGAACTTGAGGGCGGCCGAATAGACCGAACGGTCGGTCTTGACCGTCCGCACCACCTCCACAAGGCGCATCAGGGGGACGGGATTGAAGAAATGGATCCCGACGAACCGTTCCGGACGAAGCACGGCGGTCATCATTTCCGTGACACATAGCGAGGAGGTGTTGCTGGCCAGTACCGCATCTTCCCTGCACGTTTCGGACAACGAGCGAAACACCTTCTTCTTGATATCGAGGTCCTCCACAACCGCCTCGATGACGATATCGGCCCCGGAAAGATCTTCGAACCGGATCGATCCCCGGATCCGTTTCAAGGCCTGCGCCTTTTCCTCCTCCTTTACCTTGCCTCTCTTGACCCCATCGGAAAGGAATTTTTCGATCCGCCCCAATCCCCTGTCGAGCAGATCCTGATTGACCTCCACCACCGTGGTTTCATATCCATGCTGCGCGCTCACCTGCGCGATTCCCGAACCCATCAACCCACACCCGACTACACCGACCTTCTTGATTTCCACCAGTTACCTCCTGCAGGCCCGGGGGCCGCACCCCGGCGATTTAAATCGATTCCAACACAATTGCGATTCCCTGGCCGCCGCCGATGCATGCGGTAGCCAGGCCATACTTTCCTCCCCTCCTCTGCAATTCCAGAAGCAGGGTCAGGACCAGGCGCGTGCCAGTCGATCCGAGTGGATGGCCGAGAGCGATGGCCCCGCCATTAACATTGACCCGGTCCCGATCCAATCCGAGTTCCTTTTCCACCGCCAGGTACTGGGCGGCAAAGGCCTCGTTGACCTCGACCAGGTCGATTTCCTTGAGCGAAAGCCCTGCCTTCGCCAACGCCTTCCGGGTGGCGGGAACGGGCCCGATACCCATGATTCGGGGATCCACTCCCGCGATCCCCCACGAAACGATTCGACCGATCGGTTTTCGGTTGCCGGCGGCAGACCGGCTGGCCGATTCCACCAGGACCGCGGCGGCTCCATCCACAATCCCGCTGGCGTTTCCGGCTGTCACCGATCCCTTTCGATCGAAGACCGCCGGCAACCGGCCGAGGCGCTCCATGGTGGTGTCGGGGCGCCGGTGATCGTCCGCCTTCAGCAGGGTCTCCCGGCCCCGGGAACGGATTTTGACGGGAACTATCTCTTCCTGAAATTTTCCCAGGGTGAAGGCCGCCTCGGCCAGCTCCTGGCTCCGGAGGGCGAAACGGTCCTGCTCCTCCCGGCTGATTTCCCTTTCCCGGGCGAGGTTTTCGGCGGTACCTGCCATGTTGACCCGGCAATGATTGTCCATGAGACCGACGAGCAGGGAATCCTCCAGCTTGCGGTGTCCCATGCGCAACCCGTCTCTCACCCCGCGCACCACGAAGGGAGCCTGGCTCATGCTCTCCATCCCTCCGGCGAGGACGGTGTCCGACTCCTCGAGCTGGATCATCTGGGCGGCGCTGATGATCGATTGGATGCCGCTGCCGCACAACCGGTTCACCGTGAAAGCGGGGATTTCCATGGGGAGGCCCGCCATAAGTCCGACATGGCGGGCGCCGTAGATCGCGTTACCGCTCGCCTGCAGAGCGTTGCCAAACACGACGTGGTCAATTTCCCGGGGCGGAACCCCCGTTCTTTCGATCGCCGCACGCGCCGCGATCGCCCCGAGTTCAATCTCGGTGTGATCCCGCAAGGCGCCATTGTAGTCCGCCATCGGGGTTCTCGCTCCGCCTACGATAACGACATCTGTTGGCATCTCGATTCCTTTCTGTTCCCATAGGAAGAGTCCGGCCCTCCGCGGCCGGTCCCCGTCCCTGCATCACCCAGAGCGTTTCAAAACCGATATTCCGCCTGTCGCGAGGTTTTCCGGTAATCGTCGCCATCGACCCGGATGACCTTGCACATCTCATACAACCGGGAGCGGAGGCGCTTTCCAACCCTGTCCTCGAGAGTCGGACCTCCCTGTTCACCGGCAGAGTCCGGGTAGTTGGAGGTGATGATGGTGATCCGTTTCTCGTTGTACCGGTTGTGGATGATATGGGAAAGCACTTCACTCACCCAGGCGGACGGCTGGCGCGCGCCGATATCGTCCAGAACGAGCAATTCTACCCCGAACACCGGCGCGAGGATACCCATCTCGGTGAGCTGGGATCCCGTCCTGAAGGTCGACTGGATCTCCTTGAGGAGATCCCGGTAGTCGTAAAACAAACCGATCACTCCCTTTTGCTGGATCAGCGCTTGGAGGATCGCCACGGCCAGATGGGTCTTACCGACACCGCACGGGCCGAGAAACAGGAAACCGTTCTCATTTCGAGGATATTCCTTGACGTACTGTTCGGCGATCCCCCGGGCCCGTTCCTGACTCAGGTTCATTCTGTCATAATTGGCCAAGGTGCAATGCAGGTATCGTTTTGGAATCCGCGCTCCCAGGAGGTTTTGTTCCACACGATTCTCTCTCAGGCAGGCGCATGGAGCCGCCTTGCTCCCCCGATCCGATTCGACAATTTTGAACCCGGTGCCGCCGCAGGCGGAACAACCCGGAAAATCATCCGGCATTGGATTCCCCTTCTCAGGCGGGGATCTTACCACAGGGGAAGCAGGTGCTCAGTTCAGGTAGCCGCGAAGCTGCTGGCACCGTTCGGAACGGTTCAGCTTTTGGAGAGCCTGGGCCTCGATCTGCCGGATTCGTTCACGGGACAGACCGAGGAGTTCGCCTATCTCCTTGAGGGTTTTCGGTTCTTCGTCCCCGAGTCCGAACCGAAGCTTGAGAACCATCTCCTCCTTGGGATCGAGATCATCCAGGCAGGCATGGATATGATTCTGGAGGGAGTTTTTCAGGTAGGTGAGGTCGGCGGATGGAATGGTTTCCTGTTCCAGTTTGTCGGAGAGGTGGAAATCGTGTTCCTCATCAATGACGGTGCTCAAGGAGATATTTTCGTCCGACACCTGCAAGAGATTCAGGATCTCTTCCTTTGATACCTCAAGTCTCTTGGCAATCTCGTCGGGGGTGGGATTTCTTTCCATCTCGACCGTCAGAATGGATATCGTCTTGCCGATCCGGTACATCAGGTTCGCTTGTTTTTGCGGCAGTCGGAAGGCGCCGCTCTGATCCGACAGGGCGTGAATGATCGCCTGGCGTACCCACCAGACGGCGTAGGTAATGAACTTTACATTTTTGTCGGAGCGGAACCGCTTGGCGGCCTCGATGAGGCCGATGTTCCCCTCGTTGATCAGATCCAGGAAGGAAAGCCCGCAGCCGCGATACTTCTTGGCGTAGCTGACGACGAACCGGAGATTCGCCTCCACCAGCTTCCGCAGGGCCCGCTTATCTCCCCTCTGGATCCGGTTTCCCAATCGTTTTTCATCATCGGGGGTAATCCTCTTCAAAAGGGAAATCTCGTGTAAATATTTTTTCAGCGTTTCGGAAGAACCCGCCTTACGGCTTTGACGTTGTTTTTCCATCTTTCCCTCTCTGGACTGGCTCCTCGGACCTGCCTGAAACTCTCACCAGGGAGGTTCTCACCCCGCCCCCAGAACCAGCGCCCCGGATTTTGTCCATTTCGCGCCCCAATAACCGCACGAATCGCTCGATCTCGGCCTGCATCCGGGCCATCTTCTCCCGCATGTTCAAGACGATCTCCACACCCGCAAGGTTCACCCTCATTTCCCGGGTCAGGTTGAGGATCAGGGAGAGCCGTTCCAGATCCGAATCGGAATAAAGGCGGGTGTTTCCCTCGGT
>JAPUIV010000225.1 GCA_027296665.1 Acidobacteriota bacterium
ATGATGAAACTTCGGATCGAGTATCCGAAACACAAGGAAGAAAGAGAGATTCTGGACCGGATGTCGAGCCTCGACATCCCCACTCCGGATAGCGTGATCAGTCTTGAGGAGATCCTGGAGGTGCAGAGAACCGTACAGGAAGTATATGTCGATGACCGGATCAAGGAGTACATCCTCCAGATCGTGTTCGCCACCAGGGAACCGAAAGAGTACGGCCTGGACCTTGCCGGACTGATCCAGTACGGCGCATCCCCGCGCGCCAGCATCTTTCTCCTCCAGGCAGCTCGGGCCCACGCCTTCATACGCGGCCGGGGTTTCGTTACGCCCGAAGACATCAAGGCGATTGGCCCCGATGTTCTTCGCCACCGGATCCTCCTGACCTACGAGGCGGAGGCGGAGGAGGTGACTTCCGATGGAATCATCCAGCAGATCTTCGACGCGGTCGAGGTTCCCTGACGGAACCCTGGATACCCGTGAGATCCTTAAAAGGGTGCGGAGGATCGCCCTGCGCACCAACCGCCTGGTGAACGAAAGCCTGGGCGGTCAATACCATAGCGTATTCAAGGGGCGGGGAATGGAGTTCTCCGAGGTGCGGGAGTACACGCTGGGGGACGATGTACGGACAATTGACTGGAACGTCACCTCGCGGACCGGATCGTTGCACGTCAAAAAGTTCGTCGAGGAAAGGGAACTGACAGTGGTCTTGCTCCTCGATGCCAGCGGGTCCGGGGAGTTCGGGAGCGTGAACCGATTCAAACGGGAAATGGCTGCGGAGGTATGCGCCTTGTTGGCCTTTTCAGCCATTCAGAACAACGACCGCGTCGGCCTGATCGTCTTCACCGACATCATTGAAACCTACGTCCCGCCGCGAAAGGGGACCAATCATGTTCTGCGGGTGATCCGCGAGGCCTTGTTCTTCCGGCCCCGGCATCTGGGAACCGATCTCGGCAAGGCCTTGGAATACCTGGTTCGAGTGCTCCGAAAAAGGAGTGTCGTTTTCCTCCTTTCCGATTTTCTCGCCGAGGATTATGAGAAACCTCTCCGGGTCGCCAATCAAAAACACGACCTGATCGCCATTCCCATCGTGGATCCCCGCGAACACGAAATGCCTGATGTTGGCTGGATCGAGCTGGAAGACGCCGAGACCGGCGAAACCCTTCTACTCGATTCCTCCCGCCCCCAACTCCGCGAAACCTTTGCACGGCGGACCCTCGAACTGGAACGGGAACGCCTCGATCAATTCAAGAAGATCGGTCTAGACGTGATCCCACTGCAGACCGACCGCCGGTACGATCGACCGTTGATCTCCTTTTTTGAACAGCGGGCCCGACGGTTCCGGTGAAACACAGGGGCATATTCCTGGCTCTCCTGTTCGGGTTGCTCCTGCCGCCCGGCTCCCGGCCATTCGCGGAGGATCCCCCCGTTGCCGGTATCGCAGTGGCAACCACGGTTGATCGAAGGGCAATCACGGTAGGCGATCCAGTACGGGTGACTCTCACCATTCGCGCCGATTCGGGCTTCGCCGTTTCCCCCGTTCCGATCCGGGGGCAGGTCGGTCCCTTTTCGGTGGGCGAGATTTCCGATCCTGTGCGTCGTGCCCGGGACCAGGGTGGGGAAGAGATCGTTTATCGGTTTGATGTCACTGCCTTCCGGACCGGGAATTTCACCCTTCCGGCCATTTCCGTTCGGGCGACCCGGATCGATACCGGGGCCGAAACCGTCGGCGCCTCCCGCCCGGTGGAGATCTCGGTCTCCTCCGTTCTCACCGACGCCTCCCGCGAGCCGGCCGACATCAAGAATCAGGTTTTCCTGGCCGCGGGTTGGAGCGTGTGGCTGTGGTCCCTGGTGCTGCTGGCCGGGGTTGCCGGATTCCTGGTGTACCTGCGATGGTTCCGAAAAAAGAAAAACATGGAATTCAGCCTGGACGTGAAGCATCAGGTTCCCGCCCACGAATGGGCCTTGACCCGCCTCCGCGCTCTTCTCGATTCCGATAGGCTCCGGCGGGGTGAAATAAAACAGTTCTTCATAGAACTTTCGGAGATTCACAAGGGATACCTTAACCGGCGTTTCCAGATCCTCACACTGGAGCGCACCACCGATGAGGTCATCGGTTCCCTCCGCTTCGCCCGGGTGGGTGTGAACGTGGTCCAGGGTTCCATGAGCCTCCTGACCGGATGCGATCTGGTGAAATTCGCCGGTCACGTTCCGGCGGAGGAAACCATCCGAAAACTGATAGATCTGGCCCATCGGTTCATCGACGAGACCCGTTTGCCTCTCTTCGCGACGCACAGGACATCACCGGGTGATCCTGGCCGGCCCTTACGGGCGGTGCGGACCTCGGGGGGGGAATAGATGATCCGCATGGCCAACCCCTGGTTCCTCCTTCTTCTCGCCCTTCTGCCCGGCCTCTATCTGCTGCATCGATGGGTCGGCAAGAAGGCCCGGGCCACTCTCATCTTCTCCGATATCTCCTTGCTGAAGTCGATTTCGGGTCCTGCCTGGTTCCGGCACATTCCCTTGCTCCTCCGGTTCGCCGTTCTCCTGCTGGCCATTATCGCCCTGTCCAGGCCCCAGTCGGGTGCCCGTGAGGAGGTGATTCTCACCGAGGGGGTCGACATCGTCATGGCGATTGATATATCGGGAAGTATGGCGGCTGAGGATTTTAAACCGAAAAACCGCCTGCACGTGGCAAAACTGGTGGTTGAGAAATTCATTCAGGGGCGCCAGAACGACCGGATTGGGCTGGTCACCTTCGCTGATTACAGCTACACGAAATGTCCCTTGACCCTGGATTACCAGATTCTCGGCACCCTGCTGGAGAACGTCCAGATCGCCCCCCGCGGTGAGGACGGCACGGCCATCGGCATGGGGTTGGCCACCGCGGTGAATCGCTTGAGAAAATCGGTCGCCGAGAGCAGGGTGATCATTCTGCTGACCGACGGCCGGAACAACCGAGGAAAGATCGACCCCGAAACCGCGGCGGAGATTGCCAGTTCGCTGGGAATCCGGGTCCACACGATCGGGGTCGGCACCGAGGGAACGGCCCCCTTTCCGGTCAACGATCCGCTCCTGGGCCGCCGCCAGGTTTTCCTTCCGGCCTCGCTCGACGAAGATTCCCTGAGGAAGATTGCGAAAAAGACCAAGGGGCTTTACTTCAGGGCCACCGACACCGATTCCCTCGCCACCATCTTCCGGCGAATCGACCAAATGGAAAAAACGGAGATTCAGTCAAAGGAGTATGTCCGGTACTCCGAACTGTTCCCTTTTTTCCTCCTCCCTGCCTCCCTTCTGCTGGGGACCGAACTGGTTTTTCGCCAGACACGGTTCCGGAGGATTCCGTGATGCGGTTTGGCCGGCCCGAAATCTTGTGGGTTTTTCTTGTCTTGCCTCTTCTGGTTCCTCTGATCATGTGGAGCGTTCGCCGGCGCCGGCGAACCCTGAGGAGTTTTGGAAAACCGGAAATCCTCAAACGTCTCCTCCCCAGCATTCCCTGGGAGTGGCGTTTTATCCGGGGCGGGGCGCTCCTCCTCGGGGCCTTATTTTTTCTTTTCGCCGCGGCGGAACCCCAGTGGGGGAGCCGGAATGAAACCCTGCACCTGCAGGGCGTCGATATCGTGGTAACCCTGGATACTTCCCGGAGCATGCTGGCGGAAGATATCTCTCCCAACCGGCTGGAACGGGCCAAGGCGGAAATTTCCCAGTTTCTCAGATCTCTCCACGGAGACCGGGTTGCCCTGGTTCCCTTCGCGGGGACCAGTTACATTCACTGTCCCTTGACCTCGGATTACGCGGCGGTCCGGATCTTCCTGGAAATTCTAGACGCCGGGCTATTGCCGGTGCCCGGGACCGCAATCGGGGATGCCATCCGCACGTCCCTCAAGGCATTTCCCGACGGGCAGGGGAGGCATCAGGTAATCCTGCTGCTGACCGATGGCGAGGATCATGGCAGCGATCCCCTGGGAGCCGCCCGGGAGGCCTCGGAACGAGGAGTCCGGATCTTCACCATCGGACTCGGTTCCCCCGCCGGAGAGTTGATTCCCATCCGGCGGGAATCGGGGAAGATCCAGGGCTACGAAAAGGATGAAAAGGGACAGGTGGTGACCACCCGGCTCGATGAAACGACCCTGGAAAAGATCTCGCTGGCCACCGGCGGAGCCTATTACCGATCCACATCCGGAGAGATGGAACTGGACAGGCTGATCGAGACGATCCAGGGGATGGGAAAAAGAGAATACGAGGGCAGGAACGCGATTCGCCTCGAGCACCGGTACCAGATCCCCCTGGCGGTGGCTTTACTGCTTCTGGTCCTGGAGTTCTGTCTTCCCCTTTCCCTGCCGCGGTGGTCGGCCAGGGCATCGCGATCGAGATGGGGAAAAGGCCTTACCACCGCCCTGATGGCCGTTCTTTTCCTGATTGCAGGCGCGCCGGCCATCGCCGGTTCCGCGGCAGCAAAGGTCCGGCAGGGAAACAAGCTGTACACGGAAGGGAACTACCAGGAAGCGATGAAGAAATATACCGAAGCCCAGATCGAACTCCCCGATGCTCCGCAGGTGCGCTACAACCAGGGAAACGTCCTGTACCGTCTGGGAAGGTACCCGGAGGCGCTGGAAGAATACCGGCGGGCCCGCTCGACCCCGGATCGTGTCCTTTCCCAGGCGACTCATTTCAATATCGGGAACACACTTTTTCGGATGGGGACCTACGAGGATGCAATCGTTTCCTACGAACAGGCTCTCACGCTCGATCCCTCCGATGTCGACGCAAAGCGGAATCTGGAACTCGCCGCGGCCCTCCTGAAACAACAGGAGGAACAAAAGCAGGAGCAACAGGAACAAGGAGAGCAGGAGCCGGATGAGCAACCATCGTCCGAAGAAACCCCCGAACCGCAGGCGGGTGAGGAGGAAAAACCGACACCTGAAACCCGGCCGGAACCGAATCCCAGTGAGGATCATCGGATGAGCCGGGAAGAGGCGTTGCGGATCCTGGACGCCCTTCAAGAGGATGAAAAGGAGAGCCTTCTCAGGGGACTCCGGCTACCCAAGGAAGGTCGGGCGCGAGGGGGAAAGAACTGGTGAGGTCAACACCTTTTTTCCTTGCGGCCATGTTCCTGTTACCGGTCATCGCGGCCGAAATCGTCCCCGGTGCATACTCCGCGAATGGAGAAATCTCGGCGGTGGCAAGGGTGGACCAGGAGACCGCGGTTCTTGGCGAGGAGTTCCATCTGACGGTGGAAATAAGGGGCGCCCTGGCGGCCCAGGCAAAACCGCCCGATCTTTTCAGCCTCAAGGACTTCCGTGTACTCGGGTATCCTGGCGTTCAATCGCGCTACCAATTCATCAATGGCCGGGCCTCCTTCACGAAAAGTTTCCGGTACACCCTGATGCCGGAACAAGCGGGCCAGTTCACCATACCTCCCGTGACGGTCCAGGTGGGGAACCTGAAGGTGGTGACCCGGAAGGTTGAGGTCCGAGTGGTGAAAGGAAACGGTCCAGGGAGGCCGGGTCGAAACAACGGCAGCAGCGGGCGGGATCCGAGGCGTGCGGAAGTCGTCCGGGCCGTGACGGAACTGGACAAGGAAGAGGCATTTCTCGGCGAGCAGGTGACCCTCAAATTCCTCATTCTCACGCCGAAGGAGATCCGCGGCCTGGAATTGATTGATCAACCGGCATTCCCGGGCTTCTGGGTCGAGGAGTTACCGAAGAGTCCGGACCGAGACATCCGGCGGGTCCGTCGCGACGGCGATTCCCACATCGAATACACCGTCATGAAACGCGCCCTGTTTGCGAGCCAGACCGGGGAACTGGTCATCGAACCGGTGATCTTTGCGGTAACCGTCCCCCGCCTGAATTCCGATTCGTTCAGATCCTTCCTGTTTGAATCGCGCCAGACATTGCACAGAAGGACCGATCGCCGGACCGTCAGGATCCTTCCTTTACCCACAGAGAACCGTCCGGAAGATTTCCGCGGGGCAGTGGGGCAGTACCGGCTTACCGTATCCGCACAACCCCACGAGGTGGAGGTGAACGATGCTATCACCCTGCGGGTAACGGTCCAGGGCAATGGCAATCTCAGCACCCTGGAAGCCCCCATCCTGAGAACACCGGACGAAATCCGGCGGTACGACCCCCAGATCGACGAGGAATGGTCCACGAAAGATACCGTGTTATCCGGGCGCAAGACATGGGAATACGTGCTGGTTCCGAGGGTTCCGGGCACGCATACCATTCCGCCGGTCCGGTTCTCGTACTTCGATCCCCAAAAACGGGAATACCTGACCCTCAAGGGGAATCCTCTGGTCCTTCAGGTGGCAAAAGGGGATTCGACTCTGTTCGGCCGGCAGTTCGGCTCGGGGCACGGCGCCCTTGTGGCCCAGGGACGGGACATCCATTTCATCAAGAGCTTGGGGGGGAGGCTGCGCCGCCAAATGGACCCGCTCTATCAAAATCGCCTGATCCCACTGGCCCTGATCTTTCCCGCAATTGCCAACGGGATCCTGTTAGTTTCCATCCGGCGGAAACGCCATAACGAAGCCAACCGGCACCTATTCCGAAAACGCCAGGCCTGGAGCCGTGCCCGCAGGGAGCTGCGGAATATTGAAGACCGATTGGGCGCCGGGAGGCCGCAATTTTATTCCACCCTGTCCCGTATCCTGAACGAATATCTCTCCGCCAAGTTTGACCTGTCCCCCTCGGGTTTTACCAGGGAGAAGGTCATTTCCCTGCTCGCCGATGCCGGCATCACCATCGACCTTTCCAGGCAACTCTCCGACTGCCTGGAGGCCTGCGACGAGGCGAGGTTTACCGGAAATTCACAAACTCCATCGGGAAAGAGGGAATTGCTGGACCGGTCAAAACAGACACTTGCCAGCCTGGAGGAGCGGTTGTGAATCGATTCCGCATCAAGAATTTCCCAATAGTGGCTGTCGTGATGCTGGCCGGGGCCTTTCCTCTCGCCGCGGTTCCAAGCGATCCCGTTCAGGATCTGGAAGAGAGATTCATGGAGGCGAATCAGTTGTACGAGAAGGGTCTGTACCGGGAGGCGGTGGCGGAATACGAGGCGATAAGGCAATACGGCATCGAGAACGAAAAGCTGTATTACAACCTGGGGAATACCTATTTCAAGACGAACGACCTGGGACGTTCCTTGTTAAATTTCGAGCGTGCCTACCAGATCGATCCGGGCGACAGTGAAATCAGGGAAAACCTCGAATTCGCCCGGTCACTCGTCTATGACCGGATCGTTGTTCCACCGCCGCCCTTTCCCTTCAAGCAATTCCTGAGTCTCCATCGCTCGATCTCCATCAATGCCGAGACCTGGATCCTGCTCCTGGTGTACTTCGCCGCTTCAGGACAGATGACCGGATTCCTCCTGGCCACTCGCAAGGAATGGAGAAAAGGGCTGCTCTACGGCATGTTCGTCTCGATATTGCTCTGCCTGGGATTGTCCTTTTCGCTCGGAATGAGGATCCATGCCCTCCAAAACTTCGATGAGGGAATCATTATCACCGACACCGTGGAGGTTCGAAGCGGCCCGGGAGATGAGGAAACCGTTCTGTTCACCATCCACGAGGGAGTCAAGGCGAAGGTTCAAAACGAAAGGAGGGAATGGACGCAAGTATCGTTCCCCAACGGCTGGAATGGATGGATCCCGAGTGACAGCGTGGAGAAGATTTAGACATGGATCCGCTTGGCATCTATATCCATATTCCTTTTTGCCAGTACCTGTGCACCTACTGTGATTTCTACAAAGTTGCCGGCGCCAGCAAAACCCGGAAGGAGCTTTTCCTATCTTCCCTGCACCGGGAGATTGACGATGCCGCCGGCCAGATCCCGGACCCAGATCGGTTTCTGGATACGATCTTCCTGGGTGGAGGGACTCCCTCCGTCCTGACGCCCGGACAGATAGGCGGCCTGATGGAAAGCCTATCAGGTGCCTTCCGGATCGATTCCTCCCTCGAGGCAACCATCGAAGTGAACCCGGATCTACCCGTCGACTGGCTGGCAGGCTACCGGCGAAACGGGTTGAACCGGATCAGTATCGGGGTGCAGACATTCGACAATGCAGTCCTTTCCAGGGTCGGGCGGCGGCACGCGGCGGGACAATCGATCGCAAGTTTCCATGCCGCCCGGGAGGCGGGTTTCACCAACATCAATCTGGATCTGATCGCCGGTCTGCCCGGGCAGACCGGCGAGGGATGGGCGGACGATCTGAATGAGGTCGTCTCTCTCCGTCCTGAACACATTTCGGTATACCTCCTGGAAACCGACCAGGAGACGGCGCTTGCCTTGTCGGTGCGGCGGGGCCTGATCCGCCTTCCCGAGGAAGAGGAAGCAGCCTCCATGTATACCTCCAGCCGGGAAATACTGAAGAAAGCAGGATACGCACATTACGAGATCTCAAACTTTTGTCTTCCCGGAATGGAATCCCGTCACAACCTGAAATATTGGACCGATCGCCCTTTCCTGGGGTTCGGTCCCGGCGCGCACGGATATCTACATGGCACCCGGTACGCCCCACCCGGCGATCTCAACCGGTATCTCGCCGAACCGTTCCAGCGCCTGCCGGGCCGAACCGATCTTTCCCCGTTGGAACGGAGACAACGAGCCGAGGAGGCGGCCATCATGGGTCTCCGTCTCCTCGATGGATTGGATCTTGCCGAAATCGAAGCCCGCTACGGGATCAACCTCATCTCGGAAAGCCGGTCCGCCCTGGCCGAAGCGAGGGACACCGACCTCCTGCATTGGGACGGAAAGGGACAGGTTCGGCTGAGCGAAAAGGGGTTGTTGCTGTCGAATGAAGTGTTCCAATGTTTGATCTCGACCCCCGATCCCAGATCGGCTTGACTCTCCGAAACTTCCTGAAATAGAATGATTTTTCGCCGTACAGAATCGGTTTTGGAGGTTGACCAGCATGGATTTCCGGATTTCGGAAGAAGCAGAACTGATCCTCCGGGAGTTGAAGGAATTCGGTGATTCGGAAATCAGGCCGAAGGCCAGGATGCACGATGAGGAACAATCCTTTCCAAAAGAGGTTTTTTCCCATCTCGGCAAGCTCGGGTTCATGGGGATCATTTTTCCTCAGAAATATGGCGGCGCCGGCCTCTCCTATATCGACTATGCGGCCATCATAGAGGAACTGTCCCGGGCGGACGGTTCCGTCGGTCTTTCCATCGCCGCCCATAACTCCCTCTGCTCCAACCATATCTACCAATTCGGCACCGAAGACCAGAAACAAAAATATCTCGTTCCACTGGCGCGCGGGGAAAAGCTGGGGGCCTGGAGCCTGACCGAGCCGACCGCCGGAAGCGATGCGGGCGGAACCCGGACCACCGCCCGGAAAACCGGGAAGGGATGGATCCTGAACGGAACGAAGACCTTCGCCACGCACGGCGGGATCTGCGATACGGCCGTGGTGTTCGCGGTTACCGATCCCGAAAAAAAGAAGAAAGGCATCTCCGCCTTCATCCTGGAAAAAGGGATGAAAGGATTCCTCCGGGGCAAGAAAGAGGACAAGCTCGGTTGCCGGGCTAGCGATACCGCGGAGATCGTCATGAATGATTGTGAGGTTTCGGCGGCGAACCTTCTCGGGCAGGAGGGCCAGGGGTTTTCCAACGCCCTGCATATTCTGGATGGCGGCAGGATCAGCATCGCCGCCCTGGGAATCGGGATCGCCCGCGCCAGCCTCGAGGCAAGCCTTTCCTACAGCCGGCGGCGCGAACAGTTTGGCGTTCCAATCTCCTCATTTCAGGCCATTCAGTGGTTTCTGGCCGACATGGCCACGGGGATCGATGCCGCCCGCCTTCTCACCTTCCGGGCCGCGCAGCTCAAGGACATGGGCCGGCCCGTTACCCTGGAATCGAGCATGGCCAAGTTGTTCGCCTCGGAGGTTGCCGTTCGGTCCGCCGAGACCGCGGTGCAGATCCATGGGGGATATGGCTACACCAAGGATTATCCGGTCGAGCGCTTTTACCGCGACGCCAAGATCTGTACCATCGGAGAGGGAACCTCCGAAATTCAAAGACTCGTCATTGCCCGCCAATTGCTGGATTGATGCCCCGCCAAATTCAATCGAAAAAAACCGGCAACCGTTCCAGTACGGTGCCATGCGCATGAAGCTTATGGAATCGTTGTTCCGGGGCGACACGCGCGCCCTGGCCCGGGCCATCAGCCTGGTCGAGGAGGGAGGGAAAAAGGCCCGCGAGATCGTGCAGGCGACCTATTCCCGCCCTCTCGAGGCCCAGATCATCGGCATCACCGGACCGCCCGGGGTGGGTAAGAGCACGCTGGTGAACGGTCTGATCCGGAAATTCCGCTCCCGGGGGAAACGAGTCGCCGTCTTTGCCGTCGATCCGAGCAGCACTTTCAGCGGCGGCGCCCTCCTGGGAGATCGGATCCGGATGAGCGAACACGCCGGCGACCCAGGTGTGTTTATTCGAAGCATGGCGACCCGGGGCCATAGTGGGGGACTTGCGAGGGCCACCGCCGATGCGGTCGATCTGGCCGCCGCGAGCGGGTGGAATCCGATTCTGATTGAAACTTTGGGCACCGGTCAGGATGAGATCGAAGTCGCCGGGCTGGCCGATCCGGTTCTGGTGGTCCTCATGCCCGGCCTCGGAGACGACATCCAGGCAATCAAGGCCGGGCTCCTGGAGATCGCCGATCTGTTCGTGATCAACAAAACCGACCTGCCCGGCGGCGACCGATTGGAGCGGGAACTGGGCAACAGCACGTCCCCGATTCTATCGGAAAAAACCCAGCCGCCTCTCATCCTGAAGACCGTAGCGGTGAAGGACGAGGGGTTGGATGATCTCGTCCACGCCCTGGAAGAATATCGCAGTCGCTCAGGTGGCGATCGGCGGTTCCGGCAGGCGGAGAACCGCTTGCTGGCCAACCTGAGGGACCACATTCTTTCCGATGTGATCCGAGAAGCCCGTGACGCAGGAAACTGGGGGGAGATCGTACGGCGCCTCATGGAACGATCAATTGATCCCTACACAGCCGTCGAGTCGATCTGGAACCGTTTAAGGGAATCGGTCCCGGCCGGGGAGAAGATCGGCCGGAAGCCGGAATAGGAGGATGCGATGATTCTGTCGGTGGATCATGTCGCCGTCGCGGTGCGGCGGATCGAGGAACGGGTTGGTTTCTGGGAAACACTGGGATTGGCCCGGGGGAGGGAAGTGCAACTCCCCGGGGAGGGAGCCCGGATCCTGTTCCTGCCCGCAGGGAACAGCCGGGTGGAACTCCTGGAGCCGATGGGACCAGGAGGTCCGGTGAAGAAATTTCTCGAACGGCGTGGAGAGGGAATCCACCATCTATGCCTGCGGGTCGATTCGGTGGAGCGAACCGTCCTCGCCCTCGAGAAAGCCGGATTTCCGGCGGTGGGGCCGATTCGAAAAGGCGCCGATCGGACCGCCGTGGCTTTTCTGGACCCTCATCATACGGGAGGGGTCCTTGTGGAACTCGCGGAGGGGAAAGAACATGGATAAGACCGTTCCGGACGCCCGGCACGCGGTCGCCCGCATCCCCGACGGCGCGACCATCCTGATGGGTGGATTCGGGCTGTGCGGGATTCCCGAGAACCTCATCCATGCCCTGAAGGATCAGGGAACCCGGGACCTGACCATTATCAGCAACAATGCCGGTGTGGACGATTTCGGAATCGGCCTCCTACTGCAGACGCGGCAGGTCAAGAAGATGATCTCCACCTACGTGGGAGAGAACCGGATCTTCGAGCAACAATGCATTCAAGGGGAACTCGAGGTGGAGCTGGTCCCCCAGGGGACCTTCGCCGAGCGGATCCGGGCTGGCGGCGCGGGCATTCCAGGATTTTTCACCCCCACCGCGGTGGGCACTCCCATCGCGGAGGGAAAAGAGGTGAGAGACTTCGATGGGAAAAAATTTCTCCTGGAACGCTCCCTTTCCGCCGATTTCGCCTTCGTGAAGGCTTACCGGGGCGATCGCTGGGGGAATCTGGTGTACCGGAAAACGGCAAGGAACTTCAATCCGATGATGGCCACGGCGGGGCGAGTCACCATTGCCGAGGTAGAGGAACTGGTTCCGGTCGGGAAACTGGACCCGGAACAGGTGGTCACTCCCGGGATTTTCGTTGACATGATTCTTCAGGGGAAACGATATGAAAAACGTATCGAGCAGAGAACGAATCGTTCGAAGGGTGGCTAGGGAACTCAAGGATGGGTTTTTCGTCAATCTGGGCATCGGCA
>JAPUIV010000226.1 GCA_027296665.1 Acidobacteriota bacterium
GCGTACGGTCCCGGAGGACCAGCGGAAGATCCTTTTCCTCGTCGCGGGCGGGTATGATGTCTGCCACTATTGACATTTCCAAAGTCCGATGCTACCATCCCCGCCCGCGCAGGGGGGGGAGGCGGCCTGATTCCACCGAAAGGAACCATCGAAGAACCTGATCAGTTGAAGAACTCCAGCAAGTTCTTTCTTCTCCTTCTGGCGATGCGGCCGAAGCAGTGGATCAAGAACCTGGTTCTCTTCGCCCCGTTGGTTTTTTCGGAACGGCTGCTGATTGTTTCCGATCTCCTTCGAACCTCCCTGGCCTTCCTGCTGTTCTGTCTTCTCGCCGGGGCGGTATATCTCATAAATGACATTTCGGACCGGAACCGGGATCGGGTTCATCCGGAAAAATGCCGCCGTCCCATCGCCTCGGGTAATCTGCCCGTCGGCACCGCCGCCGGGGCCGCGGTCTTTCTTCTCCTCGCATCCCTGCTCGGAGGTGTGTGGTGGTTTGACCGCGCCTTCCTCCTGATCCTGTCGCTTTATTTTGTCTTGAACCTTTTCTACTCCTTCTGGTTGAAACGGATCGTGATCATCGACGTGATGTCGATAGCCGGGGGGTTCCTTCTCCGGGCGATGGCCGGGGCCGTTTCGATCTCGGTGTTGATCTCTCCGTGGTTGATCCTCTGCACGATCCTCCTCTCGCTGTTTCTCGGATTCTGCAAGCGGCGCCAGGAGCTTACCGCTCTGGCCGGCCGGGCTTCGGATCACCGCGGGATCCTGAGCGAATATTCCACCCGGTTTCTGGACCAGATGATCTCGATCGTGACGACCGCCACCTTGATGGCCTACACATTTTACACCCTCTCTCCCGAGGTTGAGGATAAATTGGGCACCAGTTGGTTGTACCTTACCGTGCCCTTTGTCCTGTATGGTATTTTTCGTTACCTCTATCTTGTTTACCGCCTCGAGCAGGGAGGAAACCCGACTCGCGCCCTTTTGACCGACCTTCCCCTGTTACTCGCCGTCACCCTGTGGGGGTTGACGGTGATATTGATCCTCTACCCCCTCTGATTTGTTCAATCGACTGGAAACGTTCTCGTTTCTAAAAAAATAGTCCGTCGGCGGGCCTTGCGACCGTTGCCGGTCGAGGGTACAATTCCATCAGGGTGATCCACTGCTCCCACCGGAGAATGGAATGGCGAAACCAACCGTTGCGGTTATTAAAACTCGGCCCGCCTCCGTCCTGGAGGATTATGGCCGCCTCATGCGCCTGGCCGGTTACCGCCAGGCGATCGATCCGCGTTCTCCTCTCCTGTTGAAACTGAACCTTTCCTGGACCAAGTACTATCCTTCCTGTTCGAGCCAACCCTGGCAACTGGAGGGGGTCCTCCGGACGCTCCTGGAGGACGGGTTCGATCGGAGTCTTCTCAAGGCGGTGGAGAACCGGACCGTGGTTACCGATCCCTGGAAGGGAGCGAAAAACAACCGGTGGCTGCCAGTCCTGAAGGCCTATGGGCTGGAATTCACCGCGCTCACCGAGGTGGAGTGGACCGTCCACAAGTTCAAGGAACCCCTCTTGCGGCTCGACCGGATCTTTCCGGAAGGGATCCAGATCCCCAAGATGTACATCGGCCGGAATATTCTCCACCTTCCGACCGTGAAGACCCACGGGCACTCCATCACGACCGGTTCGGTGAAAAACGCCTTCGGCGGGTTATTGAAGGAGGTCCGGCATTACTGCCACAAGTACATCCATGAGGTTCTGGCCGATCTCATGGTGATGCAACGAGAGTTGCATCCCTCGGTATTCACCGTGATGGACGGCACTGTCTGTGGCGATGGCGCCGGTCCCCGGACGATGCACCCGGTCAACAAGAACTACCTTCTTGCCGCCGCGGATAGTGTTGCCATCGACGCGGTTGCCGCCCGTATGATGGGATTCGACCCCATGAAGATCGGATACCTGCGCATCTGCCACGACAAGGGGTTGGGAGTTGCCGACCCCGCGGAGATCCGGGTGGTTGGCGAGAATGTCGAGGGGGTAAACTTCGGATTCCATGTGAGCAGGAGCCTGGTGATCTGGGGGGACCAGATGTTGCGCCGGGGACCGCTGCGTTTTCTGGAACGGGCCGCCCTTCATTCGCCCCTGGTGGTCTGGGCCCCAATGGCATCGAACATTTACCATGACTGGCTCTGGTATCCCTTGATCGGACAGGCCCGGATCCGGCGCTTCGGCCGGACCGACTGGGGCAGGTTGTTTCAGGATCGATACGTTCTTGGCGCCGAGGGACTCGCCGGCGCAGCCTCGGTGATCCTGAAGAGGGGTGCCGCCGCTGACTAGCGGACCTCGCCGCACGTGGCCGGTCCTCGCCGCAGGTCTGTTCTCACTCTCCTGGGCCTCCACCTTCATCCTGCTATGCGATGCCCCGGCCGCCGTGATCGCGTTCTACCGGGTGGTCGGGGCGACTCTGGTCCTGCTGCCGGTGCTGGTTGGAACCCGGAAAAGGAGGCCGTCATTCGCGATCCACTGGCCCGCTGTGGTCGCCGGGATCCTGGTGGCTATCCACTGGGCCGCATGGATCCAGTCGGTTCAGCTCACCACGGTAGCGAGCGCGGTGTTCCTGGTGGCCACCCAACCGATCTTCGCCGTCCTGCTGGGCTACCTGTTTCTCGGCGAAAGGATGGGATCGCTCTCCCTGATCGGCGTTCTCCTCTCTTTCGCCGGAGTCTGGTTGATTGCCGGTGGCGATGGGGGCGAATCGCACTGGATCGGAAATTTACTGGCGCTCGGGTCGGCGCTGGTCGGTGCCGC
>JAPUIV010000227.1 GCA_027296665.1 Acidobacteriota bacterium
GGATGCATCCCGATTCGGCCGAGACCGCGGCCCTGCGCAACTACCTCGACTGGATGGTTACCCTCCCGTGGTCAGCCCAGTCCCGGGACAACATGGATCTGAAAAAGGCCCAGGTGATCCTGGATGAGGACCATTTTGGGCTGGAACCGATCAAGGAACGGATCCTGGAGTACCTGGCTGTCCGCAAACTGAATCGGAAAATGAAGGGGCCGATCCTATGTTTCGTCGGTCCCCCGGTGGTTGGCAAGACCTCCTTGGGCCGATCGATCGCCCGCGCCCTGGGGCGTAAATTCGTGCGGGTCTCCCTAGGCGGGATCCGGGACGAGGCGGAGATCCGGGGCCACCGGCGGACCTATGTCGGTTCGATGCCCGGCCGGATCATTCAGGGACTTCATCAGGCGGAGACCAACAACCCGGTCTTCATGCTGGATGAGGTCGACAAGCTTGGCAATGATTACCGCGGCGACCCGGCTTCGGCAATGCTGGAAGTGCTGGATCCGGAGCAGAACAATTCCTTCCGGGACCATTACCTGGGTGTCCCTTTCGATCTTTCGAACGTGATGTTCATCGCCACCGCAAATCTTCTCGATCCGATTCATCCGGCCTTCCGGGATCGAATGGAAGTCATCACTCTTGCAGGGTACATGGAGGAGGAGAAGATCGAGATCTGCAAACGGCATCTCCTGCCGAAACAGATCGCGGAAAGCGGACTGAAACCGGAGCAGATCACGTTCGGTGAGAAATCGTTGCGCACCATCATCACCCGGTATACCCGGGAGGCGGGGCTCCGCAACATGGAGCGGGAAATTGCCAAGGTGTGCCGGAAGGTGGCGCGCCGGGTGGCGGAGGGGGACGATCGCCCGGTCAAACTGAATCCCCAGAACCTGGAAAAGTTTCTGGGCGTTCCGAGACAGAACCAGGAGGCCAGCCTCAAGAAGAACCGCATCGGGGTGGCCACCGGCCTTGCCTGGACCGCGGTGGGAGGGGAGATCCTGTTCGTCGAGGCGACCGTGATGAAGGGCAAGGGAAGGTTGATCCTGACCGGGCATCTCGGCACGGTGATGAAGGAATCGGCGCAGGCAGCCTTGAGTTTCGCCCGTTCCCGCGCGGCCGAATTCGGTCTCGAGGAGGATATTTTTTCCTACCTGGATATTCACGTGCATGTGCCGGAGGGAGCCATTCCGAAGGACGGACCGTCCGCCGGCATCACCATGGCGGTCGCCTTGGTCTCCGCCCTGACCAACCGGCCGGTCCGCAGATCGGTGGCGATGACGGGGGAGATCACCCTCCGGGGCAACGTCCTCGGAATAGGCGGGCTCCGGGAGAAGGCATTGGCCGCCCTGCGCGCCAAGATTCACAAGATTGTCATACCGGAATCGAACCGAAAAAATATTCAAGAAATTCCCAAGGATTTCCAGGAGCAGATGGAATTTTTACCGGTTTCGGAGATGCATGAGGTCCTGGAAGCCACCCTGGAACCGGTTCGTTCCAAACGGAAGGGGATTCTCGGGAAAACGGACCCGCGGGAAGGCGCCGACAGGAAAACCTACGCAGTGTTCTAGTATTTCCAGTAACGGGCATTCGGACCGGCCTGATATTCTTCTCCACCATGAAAAAAATCGCTGCGATCGGCGAAATCGATCTGATCCGGCGGATCGAAGCTCGGTTCCGCCGGATAGGCCCCCTGCCCCGGGCGGGCATCGGGGAAGACGCCGCGGTGATCCGGCTTCCCGGCGCAGGCGCCGATCTGGCCATCTCCGCCGATCTTTTTCTCGAGGGGATCCATTTTCGGCGCCGAGATTTCCCGGCGGAGATGATCGGCTGGAAGGCGTTGGCGGCCAACCTGAGTGATATGGCCGCCATGGGAGCCCGTCCCCTGTCCTATCTTCTGGTTCTGGGATTGCCGGGACGTCTGCCGGAGTCGTATTTCAACGGAATCCTATCGGGCCTCGGTCGTTTGTCGACCCGTTACCGCCTTCGTCTCCTCGGCGGCGATACCTGCAAGTTTTCCCGCCTTGTCGTGGGGATCACCATTCTCGGCAGTCTTCAGCAAAAACGTTTTCTGCCGCGGACGGGAGCCCGTCCTGGCGATCAACTGTTTGTCACCGGCCCGCTGGGCGGATCGGCCATGGGACTCCAACTTCTCCGCCGCGGCTGGAAGTGGCAGAGCGGCCGTCCTCTCCCGCCGGCCGGAAAGGACGATTCAAACCGGAAGATCGGCCTCCGGGCCGCCCGGCAGGCGATGCGCGCCCATTTAATGCCCGATCCTCCCGTCGGGACGGGCATCCTCCTGGCCCGCCACCGGCTCGCCTCCGCGGCCATCGACATCAGTGACGGCCTGGAAATCGATCTGGAGCGTTTGTGCAGGGCAAGCGGGGTGGGCGCGGCGCTGGAGGAGGATGCCGTCCCGGTGGCCCCCTGTCTCAGAGAATTCCGGGACCCCCGCCGATCCCGAAAGGTCGCTCTTTCGGGCGGAGAGGATTACGAACTTTTGATCGCAGTCCCCCCTGCCGCTGTTCCCAGGCTGGGGAAGGCGGCCGGGAAGGGGCGGCGGTTCACCTGTATCGGCGAGGTTCGGCCCCGGCGTTTCGGCCTCAGGATCCGCGATGCCCGGGGCGTGACCCGGCCCTTGGCGCCCCGGGGATTCCGGCATTTCTCCTCCTGACTTTTCCTCTTTCCAACACCTCCAACCTTATGATAGAATTGATCTAACAAGACTCTCCGAGTGAATTCTGTTCCTGTTTTTTCCATTTTCCCTAGACACGGCGCTCCCCCCCTTCGTAAGGATAGTGGAAGCGATCGGGGCCCTTGCCGGGTCTTTAGGGAGTAGGCGGACGATACCCCTTGATCGACCTGTCCCTGTTGATTCGAAGATCCCTCGAAGGCGATATGGCCGCCTTCGAGGAGATTGTCCGGAGGAGAAGAACCCGGGTGTTCTGGACCGCCTACAACATCGTGGGGAACGAGGAGGCTGCCAAGGATGTCTCGCAGGCAGTGTTTGTCCGACTCTGGAAACAGCTGGGAAAGTTCAATCAGGACCGCCCCCTCGATCCCTGGTTGCGCCGTATGACCGTGAACCTGGGAATAGATGCCTACCGGAAGTCAAGGCGGGAACGGGAGCTGTTCGAACCGCTGGTGGAAGAGCCTTCGGTCTCCGGCCCCTTCCCCGCCTTGTTCTCTCCTGAGACGGAGCTGGCCGGGACCGAGATACGATCGATTTTCGACCGTCTGGCCAGGCGGTTGAGCCCGATGCAGAGGGCCGTTTTCGTTCTCGTAGAAGTGGAAGGGCATCGCACCGAGGAGGCGGGAACCATTCTCGGGATCCGGCCCTCGACCGTCCGCAATCATTTAATGAACGCCCGCCGGCAGCTTCGGCGGAACCTCCGGCAGCTGTATCCCGAATACATGGGGAACCTTCGGCCGATCCGGGAGGGGAAAAAATGAATTGCTCGGATACGGGAAGACTCCAGGGGGAATACCTCGCCGG
>JAPUIV010000228.1 GCA_027296665.1 Acidobacteriota bacterium
GGCGGAGGGGTTGCACTTCCTCACAATGGAATTCGTGGAGGGGAAGACCCTCTCCGAACTGATTCCCGGGAAGGGAATGCCGTTGAATCGGTTCTTCGAGCGGGCCATCCCGCTGGCCGAGGCGGTCAGCGCGGCCCACCAGAAGGGCATCACCCATCGAGACCTGAAACCGGACAACATCATGGTGTCCGCCGGCGGGCGCCTCAAGATCCTCGACTTCGGGCTGGCAAAACTGAAAGAGGATTCGCCAGGAGGGGGCCGGGAAACCGAGATTCGAACCGAGGCGATGAGGACCGAGGCGGGAACCATCCTGGGGACCGTGGCCTACATGTCTCCCGAGCAAGCCGAGGGGAAACCGGTGGGGCCGCGCTCCGATGTCTTTTCCCTGGGGATCATACTCTACGAGGCCGCCACCGGCCGGCGTCCCTTCCAGGGGGACACCAAGATCTCCCTCATCTCTTCCATTTTAAGGGACAAACCCCCTTCGGTGACCCAGCTCAACAGTGGTCTGCCGCGCCACCTGGGCCGGATCCTCAAGCGCTGCCTGGCCAAGGATCCGGCGCGCCGGTACCAGAATGCCGAGGAGCTTCACAACGAACTGCTGGAATTGAAGGAGGAGATCGACTCGGGGGAACTTTCCCCCTCGGACGCGACCGCCTTTGCCTTACCCGCACGGAAGCAAACCCGGCTCTTGTACGGTTCGCTCATTGCCTTGTCGGTTATCGCCGCCGGGATGGGTTATCTCCTGTTCCGGGGAGAAAAGGGGGCAGGTGTAAGGGGGGAGGCGCCGATGGCAGCCGCCTTTTCCCAGATCACCGATTTTCCCGGACCCGAGTCCTTTCCCAGCCTCTCTCCGGACGGAAAGGCGATCGTGTACTCGCGGATGGACGCCGGCGGCACCTGGAACCTCTACCGGCAGAGAGTGGGAGGAAAAAATCCGGTCAACCTAACCCGGGACTCCTCCGCGGACAACTGGCAACCCGCCTTTTCCCCCGACGGCGAATGGATCGCCTTCCGTTCGAGTAACGCGGGTGGAGGGATATTCGTGATGGGGGCCACGGGGGAATCGGTCCGGCGCCTGACCGATTTCGGGTTCCATCCGGTCTGGTCGCCCGATGGCAAGGAGATCCTCATGGCCACGGAGGGATTCACTTCTCCCCGGGGCAGGAGCGGGACCAGCCGGCTCTATGCCGTGAATGTTCAGGACGGCAAGACCAGGCAGGTGTTCGCGGGTGACGCGGTGCAACCCAGCTGGTCGCCGCACGGCCAACGGATCGCCTTCTGGGGGGTTCAGGAAGCAAGCGGTCAGAGGGATCTTTGGACCGTGTCGGCGAACGGCGGCGAGAGCGTTCCAGTGACGGAGGATCCGCCAACCGACTGGAACCCGGTGTGGTCCCCGGACGGCCGGTACCTGTACTTTTCCAGCGATCGGGGCGGCAGCATGAACCTGTGGAGGGTCCCGATCGAGGAGGATTCAGGAACAGTGACGGGCCCCCCTCAACCGGTCACCACCGGGGTATCCGACAGCGCCTACATCAGCATCTCCCGAAACGGCAAGAGGATCGCCTACGCCACCGGCAAACGATCGGAAAATCTCCAGAAGGTGAGTTTCGACCCCGCCGCCGGTACCGTCACCGCATCCCCCGAATGGATCACCCAGGGGAGCAGGCAATTCACCGCGCCCGATCCCTCGCCGGACGGAGAATGGATCACCTTCCGGTCGGTGGGAAAACAGGAGGATATCTTCGTGATCCGGGCCGACGGTACCGGCCGGCGACAGCTCACCAACGATCTCCACAAGGCCCGCCGGCCCCGCTGGACTCCCGACGGCAAGAGGATCTCCTTTTATTCGGATCGAAGCGGCAGTTACGAGATCTGGACCATCCATCCCGATGGAAGCGAACTCTTGCAGATCACCGACATTCCCGATGAGGGGGTCTGGTGGCCGGTCTGGTCTCCCGACGGCACGCGCCTGGCCTACCCGATTTCGGATGCCCTGACCTCCTTCATCCTGGATCTGGAGCCGGAAAGGCAGGACCCCTCACCCCTGCCTCCTCCCGGGGAGCCGGGTGCCTGGTTCAACGTGTTCTCCTGGTCGCCCGACGGAAAACGGCTGGCCGGAACCTATTACACCCCGGCAGGAAGCTCCGCCGGGATCCTGGTCTATTCTCTGGAATCGGGGAAATACGATCGATTGAGTCATGAGGGGGCCAATCCTTTGTGGCTCGGGGACAGCCGCAGGGTCCTGTATTCCGACGGGGGAAAATTGTTCCTGCTGGACACCCGATCGAGGGAATCCCGGAAGATCCTGTCCCTGGATCCCGATTCCCTTGACCTTTCAGGATTGTCTTCTGATTATCGAACCCTGTTTTTTTCACGTGTCTCCCTAGAGGCCGATATCTGGGTTCTTGACCTGGAATGATGGACTCCGGCCGGGGTGGATAGAAAGTAGGTGACGGATGAAATTCCGGAATTTCCCAATTTTCTGGTCGGTCCTTTTCTTGCCGCTGCTCACCGGCCTTCCGGCGACTGCCGCCCGCGCCGGGGAAACGGTGATCCATGCGGGCCGCCTGATCGACCTCGAGTCGGGGCAGGCGCGGGAAAATGTCGACATCCTGATCGAAGGGAACCGCATCCGCGCGGTCGGTCCCGGCCTGCAGGTGCCGCCGGGCGCTACGGTGATCGACCTGTCCGGCCGCACCCTCCTTCCCGGCCTGATCGATTCCCACACGCACATCTGTCTCACCCCCGATTACGCTCAACGGCCGGGGGTCCTGTACAAGACCAATCCCTTCCGGGCGATCGAGGGGCTCCGGGCGGCGCGGCGGAATCTGATGTCCGGGTTCACCACCCTGCGCGATCTGGACAACGAAGGGGCGGGTATGGCCGATATCGCCGTGCGGGACGCCATTCGCGCCGGGATGTTCGAAGGGCCGCGGCTGTTCGTCTCCGGCTGGGCGATCAGCATCACCGCCGGGCACATGAACCTGACCGGTCTGCGGCCCTCGGTGGACCGGAAGTTGGAACAGCTCGCCATCATGGCCGACGACCCCGCCGCCATGATCGCCGCGATCCGCGGCCAGGTGAAGGCCGGGGTCGACTTCATCAAGATCTACGCCACCGGCACCCTGCGTCATATCGATCGGGCCACGATGGAGCCGCTGACACAGCTTTCGATCGAGGAGGTCCGGTTGATGGTGGAGGAGGCGGCCCGCTGGCGCATCGATGTGGCTGCCCATGCCTACGGCGGGGAAGGGGCGTACAACGCCGTGGCCGGCGGCGTCCGCAGCATCGAGCATGGCATGTTCCTCGACGACCGAACCCTCGACCTGATGGCGGAGAAAGGCACCTTCTGGTCCCCGACCATGACGGTCTACCTTCCGGACGAAGAGGACAGCCGG
>JAPUIV010000229.1 GCA_027296665.1 Acidobacteriota bacterium
TGGCCTATTCAGGGTATCTGCTGGGGCGTTTCCACACCGAGGATGCCGGTGAGAAAATATTATTGTACCGGGAAGCGGTGAAGCAATTCGACAAGAGCCTGAGGAGCGCTCAGATCGGGCCCCAGTTCAGGCAGTATACCCGGAAGGGTCTCATGAAGACCCTGACCTATCTGGGCTTCGAGGAATTCGAGCTGGACCAATTAAAACAGTCGAAAAAACATTTCCACCAGGCCCTCGAGATCATCGAAGAGAATTTTCCCGAGATGGAGTTCTGGGAAAGGCTCGTCCATTCGAATCTGGTTGAGGTGGAAGAAAGACTCGGGAACCCGAATTGAAAGGCCGATCGATCCTCAAGACCCTCCTCCTTGCCGGCTGGTTTCTCCACCCCCTGGCGGCCATTCCCCAGGATCAATCCCTGTTCGAGGAAAGGATCGAGGTCAGGGGGGAATCCTGGCACCTCGGCGACCGGAAAACCTACACCTTCATCTTCGAGCAACTGCCCCTCGGCCGGCTGGTGATCGAACTGAAGGACCGGAGCCGGCGGGACGGGCGGGACACCCTGGTATTTCACCAGTCGTTCTGGCTGGAGGCGCAGGGGTTGGGCCAGAAGGGCAGGAGATCCTACGTGAGCACCATCCGGTACACCGGGAGCACCGCGAACGACTTCCATCTGGACGAGATCATCCGGAGCTGGGATGGATACAGGGACGGCCTCCCGCACAAGGTGAGGGAAGAAAGACGGCGGCGGGACGAGAATTTCGACGCGATCCTGCTCGACATCGAGATGGTGGGTCACCTGGAACGGCTTTTGCTGAACGACACCCTGAAAGTCGGAGACCGGAGGACCTATTCCGCCCTGGTCACGCCGCGTGAATACGATTACGAGAAGGACAACCGGGAGTTCAGCCCGGAACCAGTAGAGAAAACCATCGAATTCCAGGTGAACCGGAAAGAACCGATCGCGCTGTTCGGATACCTGGAGATCGACGCCTTCCGCTGCACCATTCCCGAACTCGGCTATACCCTGTGGGTATCTGAAGGCGGCGCGCTCCTGAAATTCGACAACGGCAATCACATGATCGCCTTTCTCGAGGAGTAGATCGCCCCGCCGACGGCGCCGGGACCGAAGCGGGCCCGGATCGAGTCGACGGTTCGCGCCAGGGAAAACTCGCGGCGCTGCTCGCGCGCCTCGCCGTACAGTTCGAGCTGCCGCGGCGGTCTGCGCAGGGCGCGGAACCGGACCTCCAGATGGCGTACCCGCACCCGCCGGACGCAGATCTTCTCGAACAGCCGCCGGGCAAGACGGAAAATCCTCTCCTCGATCGGCGGCAGGCCCGCCAGGGACATGCTCCGCGACGCCTCGACCGAATCGGCGTAGCGGATGCGGAGAGTGATCTCCCCCGCCATCACTCCGAGCCGGCGCATCCTTCCCGTCCCCTTCTCGACCATCCGCCGGAGCGCCGCGTGCAGCACCCCCCGATCGTTCGAATCCTCCTCCAGCAGTTCCTCCTCGATCACCGCCGGCGACCTCTCCACCGTCCGCACCGGCGTCTCGTCGATACCGCGCGCGTGCCGGTGCAGGGCGCGGCCGCGCGAGCCGAACACCATTATGAGATCCGGAAGCGGCACCGCGCTCACCTCCCGGACGATCCGAAGATTCAGTTCCTCCAGTTGCCGGCGAGCCGCCGGGCCGAGCCGCGGCAAAAGCCCGACCTCGAGCGGCCCCAGAAACGCCGCCTCGCTCCCCGGAAAGACATCGCACAACCCTTCGGGCCGGATGATCTTCGCCGCCACCCGGCTCAGCAGCTTGTTCGTCGCCACCCCGACCGTCGGGTCGAGCCGCAACCGGCGTTCGATCTCGCGCCGGATCCGCTCGCCGGCATCCTGCGTGGCGCCGAACAACCGATGCGTGCCGGTCATGTCGAGGAAGAAGCCGCCGTAGGGGGTCGGCTCCACCACCGGCGTGAAGCGGGAGACGATGTCGAGAACCGATCCGGAGGCCCGGCGATAGAGCCCCAGGTTTGGCGGCAGGACCACCAGATCGGGACACCGGCGCCGCGCCGCCTCGAGCGGCATGCCGCGGTAGATCCCCCACGGACGCGCCTCGAGCGACGCCGTGACGACCACCGAGCGGGACGTTCCGGCCGGCGCCACCACCACGGGGCGGCCCCGGAGGCGCGGCTCCGCCACCCGCTCGACCGCGATGCCGAACGCGGCGATGTCGAGATGCAGGACGGAGCGAAACATGGGACACCTTCGGCCTTGTCCCCAAGGCTTGCATTGAACCGCTTGTGTGAACCTTCTTAGATTATGATGTAAGTTTAGTGAAAGTCAAGGCCGCTCCTCCCACTTCCCGCCGACGCAGGTGGCGGCCACCACCTCCTCGGAGACGCCGAAGAGGATCGCTTCCAGGAGGGTGTCGGGGACGGCGCCGGCGAGGAGGGGCGAGGTGAGGTCGATGGCGGTGAGGTCGGCCCAGAGACCGGGGGCGATGCGGCCGGCGGCGAGGCCGAGGGCGCGGGCACCGTTCAGGGTGGCGGCCTGAAAGAGGGGCAAGGCAAGGTTTCCGGATCGATCCCGGAGGATGCCGCGGCGCCGGCGGTCCAGGCGCTGGACGTATTCGAGCCAGCGCGCCTCCTCCAACATCGAGATCCTGGCATTACAGTCGGTGCCGATGGAGATCCTGGCGCCGGCATGGTGGATTCGCGGCGCGTCGGCGATCCCGTCGGCGAGGGCGGCCTCGGTGAGGGGGCAAATGCAGACATTGCCGCCGAGGGCGAGGAACCGTTCCATCTCCTCCCCGGCGGTGTGGGTGCAGTGGATGGCGGTGAAGGCGGAGTCGATCTCCAGGCGCTGGTTCAGGAGTTTCATCGGGGTGCCGCCGTAAGACAGGACGCAATCCCGGATCTCCGCCTCCTGTTCCTCGACATGCATGTGAAAGATCATCCCGCGGCGGCGGGATTCGGTGTGGAGGTCGATGATCTCGTCCAGACCTGCCGCCCGGATGCTATGGGCGGCCGCTCCCAGGCTTTGAAGTCCGGGATCGAGACGGCCGGCGAGCCGATCGATCTGACTCCAGTAGGCCTCCGGGCTCTTGGTGGCGAAACGGCTCTGGGCCCCCGCGAGCGGTTTCCCGATCCCGCCAATCGAGTAATAGGCCTCGAGGAGAACCAGACGGATGCCGGCCTCCGAGGCGGCCGCGAGAAGGCGGTCGTCGAGTTCGAAGTCCGCGCCCTTGCCGGAATGATGCAGGTAGTGGAACTCTCCCACCGCGGTGATCCCGCCTCGCCGCATCTCCCGGAAGGCCCGCAGGCAGAGTTCCTGGAAACGGCCGGGATCGAGATCGCCGGCCAGACGGTACATCGCCTCGCGCCAGCTCCAGAAGTCGCCGGTTCCCTCCGGATAGTTCTCGCCGCGGCCGCGGAGCCCGATCTGGAAGGCATGCGAGTGGACGTTGACCATTCCGGGCAGAAGGGCTCTCCCCTCGAGCCGCCGGGTTGGCTTGCTACCGAGCCGGCCCACGGCGGCGATCCGGCCGTCCTTTCCGATCGATACCTGCACCCCCGGTTCGAACCTTTCTCCGGTGAAGGTCAGGTCGGCTTCGAGAATCTGTTCATGCATGGCAGGATTCCCCGACAAGTCTCTGGAGATAGCTGCGGGCCTGTTCGAACTCCGCCCTGGGCAGGAACTCGTTCGGTTTATGGGCCACCTCGATGGAGCCGGGTCCGAACACCGCGCAGTCGAGTCCCATCTGCTGGAGCCAGCCGGCGTCGGTGCCGTACGAAACACCCACGGTTTCCCGCTGGCCGGTCATGCGGCAGAGGGCCCGGTAGATCGGAGCCTCTTCCGCAAGCATCATCGCCGGCCCGTCGTTCAAAACCTCGAAGTCGAATCGGACTGCACCGGCGGCGGTTCGCACCGCCTCTTCCACTCGCTGCGCCAGCGTGCCCGGTTCCATCCCCGGCAGCGGCCTCAATCCAACATCGATCCTGCAGCGGTCCGGCACGACGTTGACGGCGATCCCTCCCGAGATCATCGCCACATTCAGGGCGGCGAAGGGGGTTTCGGTAAAGTGTTCGCTGTGGGGAGACCGTTCCTTCTCCAGCTCCTCCCGCAGGGCCGCCAGCGCCGTGATGATCCGGCCCGCCGGTTCTATGGCGTTGACGCCGAGGTGGGGATAGCCGCTGTGGGCGTTGACCCCGCGCAGGGTGACGCGCAGTTTCATGTGGCCCTTGTGCATCCGCACGACCTTGAGGGAAGTCGGCTCGCCGATGACGGTGTTGCGGGGCAGGAGATCTTCCCGGGGCCAGGTCCTGAACATCCGCTCGGCCCCGAGGCAGCCCAGCTCTTCGTCGTACGTCAGGACCAGGGTGAAAGGAGCTTTGAGGCGCTCCGGTTCGGCCGCGGCAAAGAGGTTCACGGCCAGGGCCAGGAACCCCTTCATGTCGGCGGCGCCGCGGGCCACGTACCGATCATCCCGGGCAGTGAGAG
>JAPUIV010000023.1 GCA_027296665.1 Acidobacteriota bacterium
ACCCGTCTCCGCCAGGATCTGAAGGTAACTGCTGTGGGCGGAAAGGAACCGTTTGGAATACCTGACCGGACCGCCCTCCTCGGGCGGATTGTAATTGAACGCTCGGCTCTCCAGCATCCCGGGGCCGACCCCGAGAATGGGATGATCGGCGGCCACTCTCAGGGCGGCGGGCCAGATTCGCAGCCGGGCGTGGCGGTAGGGATCGACTGACCCCCGGAACCGGTGGAGAACCATCCCGCCCGCCAGCAAGGCCAGAACGAGGATGGCAGCGAGCCCCGCCGCGGCCCGCCGGAATCCGAGCCGGGAGATCCAGCGGAGAAGAATGGCGACAAGGACGACCCACAACGCCGCGAGGGCTCCCCGGGACCCGGTCGATAGAATGGCCGCCAGGAGAAACACCGCGGCGGTAACGGCCGCCGATCGTTCCAGCCTGGAACGGCCATGGAGGAACCGTCCGGTTGCCACCCACAGGCCGATCAACAGGAAGGCGGCCAGGTGGTTCGGATTCGCGAACCATCCGGATGGCCGGCTGTCCGGTTCAAGAAAGAATTGATAAAGAACCGGCAGGGTCTGGAAGAAAGTGGACAGAAGAAGAACTCTTTCGCAGCCAACCCGCTCCGCCTCGGACCAGCTCAGGCGGGAAATGGAAAAGACCAGCAGGAAATACATGACCAGGTTGAAAAGGGAAACGAAGGAACCGAACCGATAACTTACATGGAGAAAGGATACCAAGGAGATCCCGCAGCAGAGCCCCAGGGCAATCCAGGGGGCCGGCAGGAAACGGACGCCAGAAACAGTCCCCGGCCGGGCGAGAAGGACGGCACCGAGGAGAAACAGGATGGCGGTGTGAACCCCTAAAACCGCTAGAGAGCTCGTCCCTCCCTGCAGGAATGGGGGCACTAAGAGGAGATAGGCGAGGGGAATCCAGACCGCCAGGCGTGATGGCCTCTGGAGGCGTCGGATCATCGTTCCGGCTCCGGGGAGGTGCCGATGCGTTTCTCCACCTCCGCCAGTTGCCGCCGGTAGTCAACTTGGAGGGGGTACAGGCGGCTGGCCCGCCGCAAGGAGAGATAGGCGGCGGAATCGTCTCCGAGGGAATAGGAGATCCGGCCGATCATGGCGTGCCGGAATGGGGTGAACGGGTCGAGTTCCTTGGCCCGGGTGGCGAATTCAAGAGCCCTTGCCAACGCATCTGGATCCGCCCCCGCCATTTGGTACGCAACGCTGGCACGGACGCCCCAGACCCCGGGCCGTCCAGGGTGGAGAGCGATCGCCCTGTCCAACGATTGGATCGCCGCCTCGCAATCCCCCTCCTGGAAAGATCGTTTCCCCTTGTGGAGGAAAAAATCGGAGAGAAAGAGGCTGCCGGAGAAGATCCAGAATCCGGCTGCCGCCACCACGAGGAGGAGCCCGGCAGGACCTCGACGGCCGGATTGCACCTCCCTTTCCTCCGGCCGACCGGGGGCAAGACTCAGGACGCCCGATACCACCAAGAAAGGAACCGCGGTCTCCGGAAGGAAAAAACTGAAATCAACCAGGTTGTGGATCAGGTAGGCCAGACAGCCGACACCAAGGAATAATTCCCTCCCCATCCCTGGCCGGCCCCGGCCCGGGTTCAGAAACAGGGGGAGACTCTTGGCGAGGATCAGGAAGAGAGGAACCAGGATCCAGACACCGTACTCGGTGACCAGTTGCAGGAAACTGTTGTGGACGAACTGCGTTTCGTTGATCCCCTCGATCCTGTACTGCGGAAAGGCGATGCCAAAACCACCCGCCCCGACGCCGAACCAGGGATGCGCCAGGATCATGTTCCAGGCAGATTTCCATACCCCCCAGCGCTGGCCGACCGGTCCGGAGGGATCGAGGAGAATCCCTCCCCTGGCTATTACCACCGCGGACAAAATCAACCCGGTCAACAGGGCCCCGCCGAGGATCGTCATCCGCCATCGCCGCGGCGCCCCGAACAGGGCGACCAGGACAAGGGAAAAAAGAAGCGACAGCACGGCGCCGTGGGATTGGGTCTGGAACAGGGCCCAGGCCTGCAATCCCGCGATCGCTCCCCACCCGATCCGGCCGCGCCAGGCGTTCGCCCGGGCGAGGCACCACCCGGTTACCGGCAAGGCCAGGATCAGAAACGACCCGAAGGCCGACGGCAGGATGAAGGTACCGAACACCCGGCCGCTGCGCAATCGCGCGGCAATCAGGTCGGCGTCGGGCAGATCGACATGGCCGAGCAGATCCAGCATCTCCGGGATTCCGTAGATCTTCTGGTTCAAGGCCCAGAGGGCGCAACCTCCGGACAGGAGGGCGAGGCCGCGCAGGAGGATCCGGTGCTGGTGTTCCGATAGGTGGATCCTGACAAAGAGATGAACGACCAGATACAGGAACAGGATCGACGCGGTCAGGACCGCCCGGTGCCTTTGCATCGCCAGGAGATAGTTCATGGCGACCGCCCCGGCCAGGGCAGCCATCTGCAACCATTCGGTTCGGGTGATAGGCAAGCGGGAAAGATCGGGAAACAACCATAGGGAAAGGATCAGGACCAGGACCGCAACCAGGACCCCGGAGGGGGGAAAGAATCGGATCGGAAGAACCGCCAGCAGGGCGATGATCCCGACCGTCGCGAAAGCCTTGGCGCGCGCCATGTTCCCGGGAATCCGGACCTCCTCCCCCCGGGATGTGCCCCCGAGGTGGCAGAATCATACCGTTCCGGAAACTGCCCCGCAAGGTGC
>JAPUIV010000230.1 GCA_027296665.1 Acidobacteriota bacterium
TGCATGATCTCAAGCTGGTTGGTGGACTCGCGGTACCCCATTCGACCGACAACCTGCCCGCCATCCTGCATCATGACGATGCGCGCGTTCCGGTCATCACCCGCGTTGTTCGTGTCAGCATCGAGGATCAAATCGATACCGCCGGAGTTGCCGTTCTTTTGGTAGGATTGTTGCTGGCCCGGAAACAGAACGTTAAGTATTTTCTGTGCGCGCCCAGTGAATCGGTCCTGCGGGTGTTTCGCTTGGCGCGCCTGGGGGAAGCCCTTGATTGCTGCTGCCGTGGACCGGAAGAGGTCGAGCAGCGGCTCAAAAGTTCTGCAGGGGCCGAATGATCCTGTCCGGTGTTCAGACCGTTGGCCGCTTCGCCCAGCAGTTCCTGACCGATGCCGGTCTCCTCTGGCGCCTGCTCATCGCCACCGGAAACCGGTTGTTCCTGGGGAAATTCCAGGGATATCGGTTCCGTTTCCGGGCTACCCTCCAGCAATCGGTCCGGGCCGGTTTTGATTCCCTTCCCCTAGTCGGGTTAATCTCGGTTCTGGTCGGAATGATCGTTGCCTTCCAGTTAGCCTACCAACTGGGGAAAATGGGAGCCACCTCCATGGTGGGAAGCCTGGTGGCGATCACCGTCACGCGGGAACTGGCCCCGCTGCTAACAGCCATCATCATGGCCGGACGATACGGTTCGGCGATCACGGCCGAACTGGGAACCATGAAGGTCTCCCAGGAGCTGGATGCCTTGACCATGATGGGAATCGATCCCATCGCATTCCTGGTGGTGCCGCGATTGCTTGCCCTGATCATCACCCTGCCCTGTCTCATCATATTTGCCGATACCATCGGCATCCTCGGTGGCATGATCGTTGGGGTTGGGACCCTCGGATTGGGACCCGGAGGATATCTCGCCAGCAGCCTGGACGCCCTGCAACTTCGGGATCTGTTCACCGGACTGGTGAAGGCAGTCGGTTTCGGAGCGATCATCGGGCTTGTCGGTTGCCAGCAGGGGCTCTCCACCCTCGGCGGGGCGGAAGGAGTTGGCCGGTCCACCACCACCTCCGTGGTTCACTCCATTGTTCTCATTATCGGCGCCGATCTTTTCGTGACGGCTCTTTTCTATCTGGGGGACTGATTGAATGACCTCGGAGGTTCCGGCGATCCAGGCGCAAGGATTGACCAAGTCCTATGGAGGCCGGCCGGTGCTCCAGGGTATCGATCTGACTGTTCCCCAGGGGGAAAGCCTGGTGATCCTTGGACCCAGCGGTGGAGGAAAAAGCACCCTCCTGCGTTGTCTCATCGGCCTGGAAAAGCCGGACTCGGGAACGGTTCGACTCCAGGGGATCGACATCTTCCGCGCCACCCACCGGGAATTGCGGGCCCTGCGGCGCGGGATCGGGATGGCATTCCAGCACGGCGCCCTGTTCGGATCGATGACCCTCGCCGGCAACATCGACCTCCCGCTCAAGGAACATACCCGTTTGCCCCTTTCAACGAGGAAAATCATTGCCCGGATCAAGCTTGGGCTCGTTGGAATGGAGGATGCAATGAATCTGTTCCCCTCCCAGTTGAGCGGCGGAATGAGAAAAAGAGGGGCGTTGGCCCGGGCCATGGCCCTCGACCCCTCCCTGCTGTTCTTCGACGAACCCTCCGCGGGGCTCGATCCGGTGACCGCGGCGGGCCTCGATTTGCTGTTGAAAAGGATGAAGGAGGTCTTCAAGGTGACCCTCGTGGTGGTCACCCACGAGATGGTCAGCGCCTTTTCCATCGCGGATCGAGTGGTGTTGTTGCACAACGGCCGTTTCCTCGTTTCGGGTTCTCCCGCGGAGGTCCAGAAGAGTCAACACCCGATTGTACGGAACTTCCTGGATCGGGTTCCTCCTGATTCGAGCCTTGACGAGGGAAAATTTGGAAAATTCTTCGCCGATCCTTAAAACAAGTGATCTCTTCCAGGAGGTAGATCATGAATGAAAGACCGGGAATCGACGAAATCAAGATGGGCCTGTTCGTCCTATCCGCAACGGTGATCTTGATCCTGGGATCCCTGTGGCTGGTCGGCTCGTCCCTCTTCGGAGAGAACCGGGTTCTGTACCGCCTACTCTTGAAAAATTCTCACGGGGCGCATGGCGGGGATCGGATCCGGCTTGCCGGAGTGAATGTGGGGCACGTGAAGGGAGTCGAACTGCGGCCGGATGAGGAATGGCCGGTTCGGTTGCGTGTGGCCATTGACCGGAACATCAAGATCCGGGTCGACGCAACCGCCAGATTCACCTCCGATTCCCTTCTCGGTACCGGCTTTCTCGAACTCGATCCCGGCAATCCCGGATCGGAACTAACCCCTCCGGGGGGGGACATCTTCGGAACGGAAATCCAGGACCTGCAACAGGCGATGGCCCGCCTGGATCGTATCAGCGAAGAGGTCTCAACCCTTCTGTCGCAAACCGAATCGATCCTCGGGGAAGTATCGCACGACATCGGTCCCCTTCTCCATCAGGCCCGAAACTTCCTCAACGAGGAAAATGCCGAAGCGATCGGCGACATCCTGCGAATGGGCCGGGATACCCTCCAGACAACTCAGCCGAGGATCGAGTCGTTGCTCGACCGGCTCAACTCGGTTTCGGCGCAAATGGAATCGGCCCTGAAGGAACTTCCAGAAATTACAAAAAGCGCCGCCAGCTTGGTAGAGGAGATCCAGAAAGCTCTAGGTCCCGACGGGGAACGCATTGCCGCAATCCTGGATTCCCTGGAAACCACCTTGACCTCCTCCGCCGACCTTTTCGATTCCATTGCTGGCAATGACATCGACCTGGGTGGCGCCCTGGGCGACCTGCGCGACACCGCCTCGAACCTGAAGGCCCTTTCCCAGATCCTGAAGGAAAGGCCTTTCAGCCTGGTCCGGATTCGACCCGAGCCCGAACGCC
>JAPUIV010000231.1 GCA_027296665.1 Acidobacteriota bacterium
ATCGTCGGATTGGCCCTGATGGGGCGCCGCCGCCGCCGGGTCCCGAAAGGGCTCTCCGCCATTCTGGAGATGTTCGTGGTTTTCATCCGTGACGAGATTGCCGTCAAGAACATCGGCAAGGAGGGGATCCGCCATGTCCCATACTTGTTGACCACCTTTTTCTTCATCCTGATATGCAATCTCCTGGGGCTGATCCCCTGGGGATCCACCCCCACCGGGAACCTCATGGTGACGGCGGCCCTGGCGATCGTGGCGTTTCTGGCCATCCAGGCGGCCGGAGTCCAGCAGTTCGGTTTTCTGGGGTATTTCCGATCCCTGGTACCCCAGGGGGTTCCGCCCGGTATCCGGGAATTCATCCTAGGCATCGAATTCATCGGCATGTTGACCAAGCCGTTCGCGCTCTGCATGCGGTTGTTTGCCAACATGCTGGCCGGGCACATCGTGATCCTGGCCCTTCTCGGCCTCATCTTCGTCTTCAAATCATATTTCGTGGTTCCGGTATCGATCGGCCTGGCCCTGTTCATCTACATGCTGGAGATATTCGTGGCGTTTCTGCAGGCATATATCTTCACCATGTTGACGGCAGTATTCATCGGCATGACCCGGCACCCGGCGCATTGAATGGGACGGAAGAAACGGCAGAACCAATGGGCAAAATCTCCAATTGAAACCAAAAAACTGTTTTTTGCCAGGATAATCTTAAAGGAGGCTTTGGAATGGAAGGTAATATTGGCACCTTGATCGGCAATGCGGCTCACTTCGCCGCCGGCATCGGAGCGGGAATCACCATCATCGGCGGCGCCTATGGAATCGGCCGCCTTGCCGCCGCCGCCATGGAGGGTATCGCCCGGCAACCCCAGGCGGCGGGGGATATCAGGACGTCGATGATCATCGCCGCCGCCCTGATTGAGGGTGTTACCTTCTTCGCCCTGGCGGTCTGCATCATCCTCAGCTTCAAGTAGGTCACCGGTGGATCTGTTTGCATTCAACCCGGGATTGATTTTCTGGACCCTGGTCACCTTTATTATCCTCCTGCTGATCCTGAAGCGGGTGGCCTGGAAACCCCTTCTCGATATCCTGGAGGAACGGGAGCGGACCGTCCGCGAGGCGCTGGATGGGGCCGAGAAGGCCAGGAAGGAGGCCGAGAATCTCTCCAGAAAAAATGAGGGAATACTCGGGGAGGTCCGGCTGAAGTCGGAGGAAATCCTGGCCCAGGCGAAGACCGACGCGGAACGGGTCCGGGCCGAGATTCTAGAGAAGTCGAGGAAGGAATCCCAGGCCGTTCTAACGGATGGGAAACGCCAGCTCGAGCGGGAACATCGGGCCGCCCTTCAGGAATTGCGGTCCGTTGTTGCCGATCTGGCAGTTGGAGCCGCGGAGAAGATTCTCTCCCAGACCGTGGACCGCGAGAAACAGGGCCGGTTGGTCGAGGAATACTTGCGGAGCCTGCCCGAGCAGGGGTCCCCGGCCGCCCGGAAACATTGACAGAATCGATCCGGAGTGGGTCTTGAAATCGATCCGGGTCCGTATTCCGCGGGAGAAACCCGCTTCCTACCCGATACGGATCGGCAGGGGCCTCCTCGGTGCCCTGCCGGACGAATTGTCGCGGGTATTCCCGGCTTCCACCTTTATCGTTCTCACCGATACCTGCATCCAGCCGTTGTTCGGCAATGCCCTGCGTGAGGGTCTGGAGCGCCGGGGACGGAAGACCCTTCTGGTGGCCCTGCCCCCCGGTGAACCGTCCAAGACCCGCGAATCCAAATCGGCCATCGAGGATCGGATGCTGGAGGCCGGAATGGGGCGGGATTCCGTTCTCCTGGCCCTCGGCGGCGGGGTGGTCGGAGACCTGGGTGGATTCGTCGCCGCCACCTACTGTCGGGGAATACCTTTTTTTCAAATACCTACCACCCTGCTTGCCATGGTGGACAGTTCCATTGGTGGCAAGACCGGTGTGGACCACCCCGCCGCCAAGAACTGGATCGGCGCCTACCATCAACCCTCCGGCGTGGTCATGGACGTCGGGACGTTGAAAAGCCTGCCCGATCGGCAGCTCCGTTGCGGCCTGGCGGAAGTAGTCAAGACCGGCATCATCGCCGACCCGGGGCTCTTCCGGCTCCTGGAATCCCGGGGGAAACGGGTCCTGGAACGGGACGAGGATCTCCTGGTCCGGATCGTCGAAAGATGTTGCCGGGTCAAGTCGGCCATCGTCCGGAAAGACGAAAAGGAATCGGGCCTCAGGGAGATCCTGAACTTCGGGCATACTCTCGGCCATGCCCTGGAGAAGGTCTCCGGTTACCGGATCCCCCACGGGGAGGCTGTGGCCATCGGAATGATCCTGGAGTGTCGGGTGGCCGTGGAAATGGGGCGATTATCCGCCGAGGCGGCGCTGCGGACGGGAAAACTGCTCGAAGGCCTGGGATTGCCGGTGGCGATACCACCGGAAATCGATCTGGATGCCCTGCAAGCGGCCACACGCCTGGACAAGAAAGCGCGTGAGGGCAAGGCCCGGTACGTCCTTCCGGAGGCGATTGGCCGGGTTTCTGCGCCGGCGGGCTCCTATTCCCTGGCGGTGCCTCCGGAAACCATCCGTAAGGTTCTCCGCTGGTCGAAATCTCACCCAAT
>JAPUIV010000232.1 GCA_027296665.1 Acidobacteriota bacterium
GCAGGTCTCCAACTATTCCTCCCCGGCGGGGGTCTCTTCCTCCGGGGATGGCTCCGGAGTCGGAGCGCGCAGGGCGGAGATTCGTTCCTCGACCTCCCGGATCTGATCTTCCGGGACCTCGTAGATGGTCGGCCAGTTCCCCTGTTTCACGTACACCCTTTCCCCACCGGCCGGGCCGCCCACCAGAAGTTCAAAGGGAGAATCGGGTTTTTCCTCGGTCCGGGCCGCCACCCGGAGGCGCGGTTCCGCCAGACCGAACCGGGTCTGATCGGGTTCCACCCCATCGATGAAGGCGACCGCCCGCAGCGATTCCAGCGAATCGAGCAGTTCCTCGACTGTCTCCCTCACCGGCGATGAAGCCGGGTTCTCGCCGGCCCATTGCCAGCTCCCCGCCTCGTTCTTCGCCAGACCGACCTCTCCCGCCGCATCGCTCAGATCCAGAGCCGCCAGGTTCCAGCGGGAGGCCAGAAAGAGTTCCGATTTCCGGAACTCATCAACCGATTGGTTCAGTTTTGGCCAGATCGACTCCTCCACCTCCATCACTGCGGATCGATCCCAGCGCCGCACAAAGAGATTCCCCGCCTCGTTCTTCGCCCCGAAATCGATCCGGCGCGGTTCCCGCCAGTCCTCCTGCAGGATGGAAACCCGGATGCCGGGCGCGTCCAGTCCGTAGATCTCCAGATTTTCCGGTTCCTCCGCTGGAAACCGAATCGCCTTCAGCCTGCCCAGGTGGGAGATGAGATCGGCCACGGTCCCGTCGGCGGCCGGAGTATGGACGGGAGACTCCAGATTCCATTTTCCATCTTTCCGGATCATGCGGATGGTCGCATCCTTCCTCTGGATCTCCAGTTGGTTCACTCTCCACGTTTCCAGGCGGATCAGTTCTTTTTCCCGGAGAGCCATGAGATCGACCTCCCTGGCCCGGGCGACTCCCGAGGAGAGAAGAAGTAGATCTGTTTCCGCCCCTATCTGTCCATAGTATTCCCCGGAAAAGGGATGCTTTTCGCCGATCCGGACCGTTTCCTCGCTTTTCCCCTCTCCCTCTCCCGCGGAGATCTCCACTTCCACCTCGGGAGGAGCCAGGGAATAGCTTTCCAGATCGGCCACCGGACCCAACCGTTTCTCGATGGTGGAGCGGAGAAGGGAGGAGACCAGGCCCTCCACGGCGGTGTCATCCGCCGGCGCGGTGATCGGCGCCTGGATCGACCAGCCCTCGGGGGTCTTCAGGAGAGTGATTTCACCCGCTTCCCGGCGCAGGCGCAATGAACGGACCTCTTCCTCCCCGACATGAAACAGTTTTTTCTCCTCCGCCTGGCGGCTCTCATCGTCCTGCTTCTTCCGCCAGTCATAGACGGCGTAGGAGACCACCCCGGCCATCAGCAGGAATGCCGCCACGCCCCGCCTGGAGATCACAGATGCCTCCGGCGCAGCCAGACCCACATGCCCAGGGTAAGCAAGGCCAGGGGGATGATGATCACGGTGGAGAGGCGCACGATCAGGGCATCCCGCCGGGAGATCATCAGGGTGCGGGAGGCGACCCTTTTCGGGCGGATCGAGATCAGGTCTTCCTGTTCGGACAGCCAGGCGATCACGCTCAGGAGGAGATCGCTGTTTCCCTGCAGGTTGAAGAATTGATTGCTGGAGAAGTCGGAATCACCGAACAGGACCACGCGGCTCTTGGCCTGGGCGGAGGAGTCCGGTTCGGCCGCCTCTGCCGGTTCCGCCGTTGCTTCCTCGCCTTCCCCTGCGTCCGGCGGGGGAGCGGATTGCCGGGCCGGGGCGGTCGCCAGGGCGGCCAGGGGAATCGGTCCCGGGCGGTCGGCATCATTCTGCCGGACACGTCCGGACTGGATCTCCTCCGGATCGGTTTCCCCCCAGCTGGAGGCATCGGTTTGCACCAGATACTGTTTATCGATCCCCTCCCCGGCCACCTCCTCAATCAATTTCACCGAGGAGGCATCGGGGAAAAAAGAAAAGGCCCGGAGATCGGCCACGATCGGGTGGGAGACATATACCGAGCCGATGGGCACCAGGGCATCAAACCCGAGAAGCTGTGAAATCGGATTGGTGTTGATCACCCGGTCGGCCTCGACCTGGAGTCCATAGCCGGCGAGAAGGGTTCCCAGTCCATTGTCCTTGCCGGGATCGGCAAGCACCAGAAGCGACTTCCCTTCCCCCAGCCAGCCCTCGACCATCGCCGCCTCGGGCTCGAGGAAACCGACCTCGGCACCCGCAACCACGAGGACGGTGGCGTCCCCGGGTATATTCTCCACCTGCAGGAGTTCCACCGTTTCGATCCCATACTGCTGTTTCTTCAATGCGTCACGGAATGAAGATGCCCCCCGTCCCTCGAAGTCGTCCGGCTCCCGTTCTCCGTGGCCCCGGGTGAAGTAGATCATCTTTTTCTCATCCCGGCTGACCTTCCGGATGGCGTTGGTCACCTTCTCCTCGTTGAAATCGACAACCCTGGTCTGCTGATCGCCACTGACGAACACCAGGACCCCCGCCTCGGAGACGTCGTATTTGGCCACCTCGCCGGGATTCTTGAAAGGATCCACGAACCGGAAGGAGACCCGGCTGGTGTGGTACCGGTAACTTTCGAACAGATCCTTCATTCTTTGCCGGTTGCCTTCGTCCCCTTCCCCCAGGAAGCCGATCACCTCCACCGGCCGCTGCAGGCCTGCAAGGATCTCCCTGGTCTGGCCGGCCAGTGTGAACACCCCCTCCTCGGTGAAGTCGACACGGTACGGGTGCCGGAAACCGAGGAAGTTCACCGCCGCCAGGAGGGCAAGAACCACCAGAGAATAGATCACTGCACCGGAAAGGGAACGGACCGACCGGCCGGTGAGGGAAGCCAGGATCCCGGCGCGGTTCAAGTACATGCCGAAGACCAGCACGAGGCCTCCGGCGATCAGGCCTGAAATGAAAATGATGGGCCGGCCCGGCCAGATCAGAAAGGCCAGCAGGGCCCCGATCAGGAGAATAAACCCAGACAAAGGTGCAATCCGTTTCAGGTGATTCACGCCCTACCTCCAGCGCTTCGATTCGATGACCCGCTGGGTCAGGAAGAGACAGAAGCCGATGACCGAGAGGTAATAGATGACATGGGTGGAACTGATGACCCCCTTTTCGAAATCTTCCAGATGGTCGATGAGCGAGAGATAGGAAAGGACATTGCCCAGGAGGGGATTCACCTGCCCGGTGACCCAGGAGATCAACCAGAGCAGGAAGATCATCCCGAAGCTGCTCAGGGCGGCAATCACCTGGTTATCGGTCAGGGACGAAGCGAGCAGCCCGATGGCTACGAAGGACGCCCCCAGGAGAACCATCCCCAGGAACCCCGTCAAGATCGGGGGAAGATCGGGATTCCCGACCCAGAACAGGATCGCCGGGAACAGGAGAGACAGGCCCAGCAGGAACATCACCATGGAAAGCCCGCCGAGGAACTTTCCCACCACCAGTTCCATGTGGGAGATCGGGGCGGTGAGGAGAAGTTCCGCGGTGCCGTTCTTTTTTTCTTCCGCGAACAGGCGCATGGTGAGGGCCGGGATCATCAACAGAAAGATGAAACGGGTCAGCCCAAAGAAGGGTCGCACCACCCATTCATTGACATTCAATTGCTGGAGGTAATAGGGATTGTTGGCAGACTGCAGGCAGATATTGCTGAACCCGATCAGGACCCGGTAAAACACCAGTCCGACCAGGAAGAAGTAGACGCCGGAGACGATATATCCCAGGGGAGAACCGAAATAGGCCCGAAACTCACGCCACATGATGGTGAGGGCGTTTTTCATTTTTGCGTCTCCTCCTCCCTGGTGAGCCGGATGAAGATCTCCTCCAGACTCAAGGAAACACGCGCGATCTCCAGAACTCCCCAGTTCCTTTCGACCGCCATCCGGGCAACCTCCTCCCGGAGGTCCTTGCGGAGATCTGTCTCAACCGTGTACCCACCCGGCACCTTCTCCCGGGGACACACCGACAGGACACCCGGAAGGCTCTCCAACCTCGACCCGATCTCGGGTTGATCCCGGGCCACCAGGAGGGAAATCTGATCGTTCTTCCGGAGGCGGGCGGCCAGCCCCGCCTGGGTATCCACGGCAACCAATTTTCCCTCGTGAATGATCACCACCCGCCCGCAGATTTTCTGAACCTCCGGAAGGATGTGGGTGGAAAGGATCACAGTATGATTCCCTCCCAACGATCGGATCAACGACCGGATCTCGGTTATTTGCACCGGGTCGAGGCCGATGGTCGGCTCATCCAAGATCAACACCGGCGGTTCGTGAATGATCGCCTGCGCCAGCCCGACCCTTTGCTGGAATCCCTTCGAAAGGTTGCCAATCAACCGGTGCTGGACGGCGCCCAATCCGCATCGTTCCACTACCTTGCCGATCCTGCCGCGCAGATCCCGGCTCGGGATGCCCCGGATCCGCCCCACGAAATCCAGAAACCGGTCTACGGTCATCTCCCGGTACAAAGGGGGGTTTTCCGGCAGGTACCCGATCTGGCTCTTTACCTCTCGAGGTTGCCGGATCACGTCGAATCCCGCCACCCGGGCCGTCCCCAGAGTCGGACTGAGATAGCAGGAGAGAATCCGCATCATGGTGGTCTTGCCGGCTCCGTTGGGTCCCAGGAACCCAAGGATCTCCCCCTTGTTCACCTCGAAACTCAGGCTGGAGACCGCGGTCCGATCCCCGTACCGTTTGGTGACCTTCTCGACCTGGATCATTCCGTTCCCTCTTCCTCCCCTCAATGGCGCGGGGAGCGCAACATCCGCACAGGAGGCAGAAATTGGCTCCCCATTTATCCCTGAATCTGGGACGGGATACCGTACTCCAAAGAGATGTCTCAGTCAAGAATCCGGAGACCGGGATCTGGATGGACAAAGAGATACCCGCCGGGATAGGCGAACAGTTCGATCTCCTGCGGCATGCCCGATTCCCAGGGGGATTGAAATTCGCGGGTCTCGACAAAGGGAAGGGAGAAGCCGATTTTTGTTAATACCCGCCACAACCGGCCGGGGCGGGCCGGAAGGAGGGCACGGCGTGTGATCGATTCCGGTGAAGGGATCTCGGACCGATCGGAAACGGCAAGGAACCAGGCAAGACGATGGGAGTCCTGCAGGCCGAGGTGGTGCAAGAACGGCTTCCACAGAATGAACTGTCCCGACAGCGACCAGCGCCCCCGGGGAGTCGCACCTGACGGATCGATCGGGGGAGCAGGATATCCGGCAACGGGCCGAAAATGGAAAAAGATTTCGCCGCCTTCCCCTTTCCCTAATTCCAGATTTCCGACCAGCACCATTTCTGAAATCGGCTGAAACCCCCGCAACCCGAGACCCGCGGCACCGAGAAGGATGCCGGTGGCCAGCAGGAGGCAAGCCGGAACCAGCAGCAGGAAAGCCCGCTCGGCGCTGCCCCACATGTAGGGAACCCCCCTGCGGAACTTTCGGATCAGTGCGCCGACCCACCCAAAAAAGGTCCGCAGGGTAAAATACAGGCCCGCGGATGTTAGGAGAAGGGAAATGACAAACACTCGTTCGGTGTACATGGGCCTCAGTCACTCGCAGGCGGTCACTGTTGATACCTCCGGACCGCCGCCTGATGTTCCACCAGGGTCCTGGAAAAATGGTGGCGGCCGGTATTCATCGACACGAAATAGATGTAATCCGAGTCTCCGGGACAGAGAGCGGCCTGGATCGATCTCTCACCGGGATTCGCGATCGGCCCGGGAGGCAACCCCCGGTTCGTGTAGGTATTGTAGGGTGTCGAACTGATCAGATCGGCTCGGGTCAGACGGCCGGTGTAGGATCCCTCGCGGAGTAAACCGTAGATCACGGTTGGATCGCATTGCAGAAGCATTCCACGGCGCAAACGATTGTGAAACACACCCGAGATGATCGCCCGTTCCTCCTCCCTCCCGGTTTCCTTCTCGATCAGGGACGCCATGGTCACCGCCGCCAGCGGATCGATCTCCCCCGCGACGCACTCCAGTTGCACGACTCGATCCCAGACCTCACGGAATCTTCGCACCATTGCCCCGAAGATCTCTTCGGGAGGAGCCGAGCGTGAAAACCTGTAGGTGTCGGGAAACAGGAATCCCTCCAGATCGACCGCCCCGGGGCCCAGGTCCCTGATCAGACCAGGGTCCCGAAAGGCCTCGCGCAACGATTGGCGTTCACCGATGCCTGCCTCCACCAATGTTGCGATGATCTCCTCGCCGCGCGCTCCCTCCGGGAAAGTGACCTGGCGCAGGAAAACCTTTCCGTCGAGAAGCTGCCGGATGACCCTGGCGGTGGTAACCGGCATCTCGAATTTGTACTCTCCGGAGTGGATCCGGTTCTCTTCCATCGACAATGCGAGGTAGAGGCGGGCGGGAAGGGAGTACCGGATGATCCCCTCGCCCTGAAGAAGGGCGATCACCCGCCGGGCGGATGCCCCCTCCGGCACTTCCACGATATGACCCCCTCCTTCCCCGCCCTGGTAGGGAGTGTTCAGAAGAACCGCAAACAGGATGACCAGGGCCAGCGGGGAGAGGCAGAGAAAAAACAGCAGGGGGAAGAGGTTCATTCCGGGAGGGAGATGAGATTTCATTCCGTTTTCTCCAGCCGGGACGACCGGGCATCTAGGTAGCCCTGAAGGATGAAAACCGCTGCCAGTCGATCCCGCAACAATTTTCTCTTGCTGCGCCGCACCGACCCCTCCAGAAGGGCTCGTTCCGCCGCCACGGTGGTCAATCTCTCGTCCCAGGTCTCCACGGGAAGGCCGATCCCTTCCGCCAGTCTCCTGACAAAATCCTCGACTCGTTGCGCCTGCCGGCCGATCGTTCCGTCCATCCGTCTGGGCAGGCCGACAACGACCCTCTCTACCTGCTGCCGGGCCACGATTTCCCGGAGGGCACGGAGGTCTTCCTCCCATCCCCGGCTTTCCAGGGTGTCGATGCCCTGCGCGGTGATTCGCAGGGGATCGCTGACCGCCAGGCCGATTCTCTTCTCCCCATAATCTATTCCCAGAATGCGGAAAAGGGTAGGCAATTGGTTATCTTCCCGGCGGAATTCCGCCAGCACCCCGGACATTTCCTTGACCGGGGAGGGCAATGGGCCCTAAATTCGATCTAGAGGAATTCCTCATTATAAAAGAGGTGCTGATGACCACTCCCCTGGGTGATATTCTGGAGGACTACGAACGCCTGGTTCAGCTTACAATATTGAAAACGGTCTACCCGGTTCCGGAAAATAATACCATCCTCCGCCTGCTGCAGTACCTTCAATTCAATATCACCTTCGGACGATTCTGCTGGAATGGCGATTGCAAGAATTGCGCCTTTCGCTACCGGGGACCTGATGGGCGGGAACGAACGGCCCTGGGCTGTCAGACAGTCGTTCGATCGGGGATGAAGATCGTCAAACTCCCCGCCGGAATCACGCCCGGCGACCCGGACTCTTCCGATCGTACCTGAAGAAAGAGGGGGATCACTCCGGTCCTCGCCACCTGAAGATGGGGTGCCGGGCCGCGGCCACTTCATCCAGGCGGCCGACCGGTGTGGTGTGCGGAGCGGTCCGGACCAACTCGGGACTCTCGCGTACTTCGGCGGCAATCAATTGCAGGGCGGCGGCGAAGGCGTCCAGTTCCTGGATGGTTTCGGTTTCGGTCGGCTCCACCATCATGGCGCCCCGCACGATCAACGGGAAATAGATGGTGGGGGGATGGAAACCATGGTCCATCAGTCGCTTCGCGATATCGATCGTCCGGACTCCTGCCGATTCCTGCTTCTGGTCGGAAAAAACCACTTCATGGAGCGAACGCGCTTCGTAGGGGATATGAAAATCTTTTTCCAGGAGGGCCCTGAGATAATTGGCGTTCAGAACCGCGCCTTCCGCGACCGCCCGAAGCCCGGCGGGTCCGTTGGAGAGGATGTAGGCGTAGGCCCGTAGGAGGATCCCGAAGTTTCCGAAGAATCCGTGCACCCGGCCAACCGCGTTGGGCCGGTTCTCCTCCCACAGGTATCGTTCACCATCCCGTATCACTCGGGGAAACGGGAGAAAGGGCAGGAGTTCCTCAACGACACCCAGAGGGCCGGCCCCCGGGCCCCCGCCGCCATGGGGAGTGGAGAAGGTCTTATGCAGGTTCACGTGCAGGAGATCGATCCCCATGTCTCCAGGGCGGGCGACACCGACCAGGGCGTTCAGGTTGGCGCCATCGCAGTAAACCAGCCCTCCCTTTTCATGGACGACCTGGCATATCGCCTCGATCTGTTCCTCGAAGATCCCCAGGGTGTTCGGATTGGTCAACATGAGGGCTGCCACATCCCGGTCCATCCGGCGGCGCAATCGTTCGAGATCGATGCACCCTTTGGCATCGGAAGGGATCTCTTCGGCGCGATAACCGGAAAGCCGAACGCTGGCCGGATTGGTCCCATGTGCGGAATCGGGGATCAGGACCACGGGACGGTTGTCGCCCCGCTGCCGCTGCAGGGCCCGGATGATCAGCAATCCGGTGAGCTCCCCCTGGGCGCCGGCAGCCGGTTGCAAGGTGAAACCTGCGAGCCCGGTTATCTCCTTGAGAAATTCTTCAAGCTCCCACTGCAGTTGGAGACAACCCTGGACCGTCGATTCGGGCTGTAAAGGATGAACTCCGCAAAACCTCTCATCCCGGGCCAGTTCCTCGTTTATTTTCGGATTGTATTTCATCGAACAGGAACCGAGAGGATAGAGCCCGTCGTCGATACCGTAGTTCATCTTCGAAAGGCGGGTGAAGTGGCGCACGACCTCCGCCTCGCTGACCCGGGGGAACCCGTCGATATCGTCCCTGAACGGTTCGGCACCCTCACGGTACCAATCACAGGGGGGAACATCGAGATCCGGAAGGGCGTATCCTTTTCTGCCCTCTCCGCCGATGTCGAAGATCACGCCCTCCCGGCGAGTGAAGGAATTCCCGCGCTTCAAATGACCTCCCGCAAGGCCCCGGCCAGGGCATCGATCTCCTGGCGCCGGGTCACCTCGGTCACGCAGACCAGAAGGGAGTTCCTCAGATCGGGAAAGAATCGGCCCAGGGGGAGACCGGGAATGATTCCCCTCCCCTCCAGGCGATCCGCCACCACCTGGGCATCGGCCGGAAGCTGGAGAACGAACTCATTGAAGATTTCGGCCCCGAAGGGAATACTGCAGCCGTCGATCGCTGCCAGGGTTTTTCTGGCGTAATGCGCCTTGTGGAGATTCTGCAAGGCCATCTCACGCAATCCCCGCCGTCCGAGGGAAGAGAGAAAGACGGCCGCCCCGAGGGCGCACAGACCCTGGTTGGTGCAGATGTTCGAAGTCGCCTTCGCCCTGCGGATATGCTGCTCCCGGGTGGCCAGTGTCAGCACGTATCCCGGGTTCCCTTCATTGTCTTTTGTCAGGCCAACCAATCGGCCGGGCATCTGCCGTACGAACCCTTCCCGGGTGGCGAGAAACCCCAGGTAGGGTCCCCCGAACATCAACTCTCCGCCGAAGGCCTGCGCTTCTCCAAAGACGCAATCGGCGCCGGCCTCCCCGGGAGGAACCAGGATTCCCAGACAGATCGGGTCGGTGATGGCAACCGAAAAGAGGGCGCCGGCGCCATGTATCGATCCGGCCAACTCTTTCAGATCCTCGACCACGCCGAAGAAATTGGGGCTTTGCACAATCACCGCGGCCGCACCCTTCCGGAGCCGGTCCGCCAGGATTTTCCTGTCGATCCGGCCCGATTCGCCGTGCGGAATGGTTACCAGTTCCACATCGAGGTTCTGGCAGTAGGTTTCCGCCACCTGCCGGTAGTGGGGATGAATGGAGTCGGCCAGCAGGACGCGGTTCCCCTTGCGGAGCCTCCTGCACAGAAGAATGGTCTCGGCCAGGGCGGAAGCGCCGTCGTAGAGGGAGGCGTTCGCCACCTCCATACCGGTCAACTGGCAGATCATCGTCTGGTACTCGAATATTGCCTGCAGGGTCCCCTGGCTGATTTCCGGTTGATAGGGAGTGTAGGAGGAGTAGAACTCGGAACGGGAAAGGAGATGGGAAACAACGGCCGGAATATGATGGCGGTATGCCCCCGCCCCCAGAAAACAGGACATTCCTGTGGTGGCGGTGTTTTTCCGGGCAAGGTCGCCCAGCCGGCGGCGCAATTCCGGTTCGGCATGGGGCGACGGCAGATTGAGGGGCTGTCTCAGCCGGTACTTTTCCGGAATGGTGGAAAACAGATCCTCCACCCTCTCCAGGCCGATTGCCCGCAACATTCTTTTCCTGTCCGGGTCGCCTATGGGAACGTAGGCCATCAGCGGCTTGAGTCCTGGATGTATTTGCGGTATTCGGCTTCCGTCATGAGGGGTTCGATACTCCTGGCGTCCGCGACCCGGATTCGCAGGAGCCAACCCTTGCCATAGGGATCTTCATTGATCCTTTCGGGATGCTCTTCCAGGTCCCGATTCACCTCCACCACCTCCCCGGCCACCGGCGAGAATAGTTCGGAAACGGCCTTGACCGATTCCACGGTTCCGAAGGGTTGCATCGCCTTGAGATGGTCCCCTTCCTTGGGGAGTTCCACAAACACGATGTCGCCGAGCTCCGCCTGGGCATGGTCGGTAATTCCCAAGGTCCGGAGTTCGCCTTCCCCGTTGATCCATTCATGTTCCTTGCTGTACCGAAAGGACTCCGGATTCATTTGACTGGCTCCGTTCGCGCGGGTCTGCGATAAAAGGGGCCTTTGACGATCTTGGCCCGCCGTGTCCGTCCCCGAATCTCCACCTCCACCTCCTGCCCAGCTTCCGCCAGCGCAAGGGGCAGGTATCCCAGCCCGATGTTTTTGCGCAGAAAGGGAGCGTGTCCGCCGCTGGTCACATGGCCTACCGTTTTTCCATTGTAGATGATTCCGTAGCCATGCCGGGGAATCCCCGGATCGATCATCTCGAAACCTGCCAGAAGGCGTTCCGGTCCCTTCCTGGATTGCGCCAACAGAATCTCCCTGCCGGGGAATGCCCCCTTGTCAAACCGGATGAACCGGCGAAGCCCAGCCTCCCAGGCAGTTGTGGTCTCGTCGAGATCGCTGCCGTGCAGGAGAAGCCTCGCCTCGAGGCGAAGGGTGTCCCGGGCGCCCAGCCCGATCGGCTCGAGGCCATCGACCGCTCCCTCTTCCAGGAGATGGTCCCATATCAGACCGGCCTGGGTGGACGGTACGTACAACTCGAAACCGTCCTCCCCGGTATAGCCGGTCCGGGTAATGATCGTTTCGACCCCAGCGACCCGTCCGCGGGCCAGGTGAAATCCGGCCAGGCGGTCCAGGGAGGCATCGGAGCAACGTGACAGGATCGACTGGGCGCGGGGACCCTGCAGAGCGAGAAGCCCGAAATCGGCGCTACGGTTGGTCACCTCCACTCCGGTTCCGGAATGTTCCCTTATCCATTGAAAATCTTTCTCCACATTTGCCGCATTGACGCAAAGGAGGTACTCCCATTCCCCGATCCGGTAGATCACCAGATCATCGATGCAGGTTCCGGCCGGGGTGGTCAACACGGTGTACTGTGCCTGGCCGGTGTGCAGGCGATTCAAGTCGTTGGTGGTGAGGGCTTGGAGCAACCCCAGGGAGCCGGTGCCCCGAACCTCGATCTGGCCCATGTGGCTGACGTCGAAGAGACCGGCATTACGCCGGACGGCAAGATGCTCGTGGATGATACCGGCGAACTGCACCGGCATTTCCCAGCCGGCGAATTCCACCATCCGGCCTCCCGCATCGACGGTTTCTTGATGTAGACAGGTCGATCGCAGGCCCATCCGGTATCCTCATGCTGAAGGGAAGCAAATCCCAATCCTGGTCTCGGAAGGGGCTCAAACTAGCATACGGCAGATCCGGAGTCAAGAAATCGGCTGGCGTGGAGAGGTGTTCAACCATTCCCCGGCGAACGGGAATTCACTTGTTGCCCGAATAGATATCGAGGATCGATGCGACCAGGCCCTGGACCGTGTGGACTCCCGCCACCACGGGGGGGCGAATGCCCAGTTCCTCGACGGTGCGGGCCGTCACCGGTCCGATGCAGACCACCCGGGTCGACGCCAGACAGGCCAGGGCGCGTTCGGTTCCGAAGATCTTGACGAAACCTGAAACGCTCGAGGAGCTGGTGAAGGTAACGAGGTCGACGCCCCCGGAAAGAATGGAGTTCCATTCCCTTCTGCGGGCCGGAACCGGCAGAAGATTTCGATACACCACGACGTCTGCAACCCGGGCTCCTCTCCTGCGGAGCTCCCGCGGCAGCATGGGATTGGCAAGATCACCGCGCGGCAGGAGAATGGACTTTCCCCGCAACTGACGCGGAGAAAAGAACTGAAGAAGGCAATCGGAACGGAAGTCAGGGGCGACCCGGTCCGCAATGAGGCCGACCGATTTGAGAGCCTCCGCCGTTTTTGGACCTATGGCCGCCAACCGGCAGCCGTGGAAGGTTCGCGCGTCCCGGCCCAGATCCAAAAGCCGGTCCAGGGTGAAACGAACCCCGTTGGCGCTGGTGAAGATTACCCAATCGAACCTCCCGAGCCTTGCCGCCGCCCGGTCGAAGGGACCCCAGTCGACCGGCGGGCCAAACTCCATCATCGGCATCTCCGCCACCCAGGCACCGCGTGCCCGCAGGTCCCGGACCAGCACCGCGGCCTGATCGCGAGCCCGGGTGACCACGATGCGGAGACCGTGCAGGGGAACCGCCGGCACTCCCGGGACCACCTCGCACGCGACATCCGCCCGCCGGAGTCTTTCGACAACCTCCACCGCCCCGACCGACAGGAATGGATCCCCAACGACCAGCAAGACGATCCGTTTCCCGGCCCGAGCAGGTTCGATCATCTGGTTGGCGACCGCCTTTCGGGAGAATCGCTCCCCGCCCCGGCCGGCGGCCATCCGATCGATCCGAACTTTTGGAGAGAGTTTCGATACCAGGGCGTGGTGGGCCCGGCGATCGTAAAGAACGATGTCGGCCCGGGCCAGAAGTTTCCGGCCTTTCAAGGTCAATAATCCGGGATCGCCCGGCCCGCTTCCTACCAGAAACACCTTCCCTGCGCGCGGCTTCCTACCCACTGCCGGATTTCCGGTCCAGGATCTGACTGGCTCCGCGGTCCAGAAATCTCTGCGCGAGCCTCTCACCGATCGATTCCGGCGCACCCTTCTCCTCCAGTTGCAGGCTCAGGATCTTTTTCCCGTCCTGGGAGGCAACCATTCCCCGGATCCGGATCTTTCCCCGGGCGCGGAGGGTGGCAAGAGCGCCGATGGGAGCCCGGCAGCCCCCGCCCAGAGTTGCCAGGAAGGCCCGTTCGGCCTTGACCGTTCGGGAGGACGGGGAATGGTTCAAGGTCGCGACATATTTCTCCAGGTTGGAATCATCGGAGCGGATCTCCACCCCGAGAGCGCCCTGTCCGGGAGCGGGAAGGAATTGCTCCGGTTCAAAGGGAAGGATCCCGTACTCCTTGATCCCCAGACGGTTCAGGCCTGCCATCGCCAGGATCAGGGCCTCGAAATCTCCTTCCCGTAACTTCCGCAGGCGGGTACCCAGATTTCCGCGGACAGGAAGAATCCTGAGGTCGGGGCGCAATGCCAGGATCTGAACGGCTCGCCGCGGGCTCCCGGTGCCTATCCGCGCTCCACGCGGAAGGTCTTCCATTTTTACCGGGCGTACGGTCACCAGGCAATCCCGCGGATCCTCCCGGCGCGGAGTGGAAACCAACTGGAGACCGGGTGGCAATATGGAGGGTAAATCTTTAAGGCTATGGACAGCGAGGTCGATCTTTCCTTCCAGCAAAGCCTCTTGGATCTCCTTGACGAAGATCCCCTGTTCGGGGAAGCTATCGAGGCTGCGGTCGATTTCCCGATCCGCCTGGGTTCGGATCGGCACCACCGACACCCGGAGTTGCGGGAACCGTTTTTGCAAGGCTTCGCGGACCGACCCCGACTGGACAAGGGCCAGCGTACTCCCCCGGCTCCCGATCACCACCCTGGGCATATGCCTCCCCATTTTCGTTCTCGCGAGAAAAAAACTCTCATTTTTCTTCCTTTTTTTCCCTTTCCTGTTTCGGTTCCAGGGGATCCGGGAGGGCGAAAAGTCTCTTGAGCAAGTCCCCGAATTGCAGGGCGTCCGGCTCCCCTGAAGATCTCTTCAGCCATTGTATCGGATGATGGAGAATCTTGTTCACAATGGCGGCCGACATTTCTTCCATGGTTTGTTCTTGCTGCTGGGAAAGCGGCCCCAGTCGTTTGCGATATTTCCGAATTTCCTTTTTCCGAATGGAATGCAGTTGTTCCCGAAGGGCGACAATGGTTGGAGAAAGATCCCTGGAAAGCAGCCACGCCTGGAAAGAGGCAACCTCCTTTTCCAGAATCTGTTCGCCATGGACCGCTTCGCGGCGTCTCTGTTCCACGTTCACGTCCACCACCGATTGGAGGTCGTCGATATCATACAGGTAGACGTTTTCGATCTCATTGACGGACGGTTCCACGTCCCGGGGAACAGCAATGTCGATGAAAAAGATCGGCCGGCTCCGGCGTTTTCTCATGAGACCGGGAAAATCATCTTTTTTGATGATCCAATGGGGGGCGGAGGTCGAGGTAAGAACCACATCCACCTTCTGGAGATAATCGAAAAACTGATCGAACCGGATGGGAGTTCCATTATGTTTACGGGCCATTTTCACGGCCTTTTCGTAGGTGCGATTGGCGACAAACACTTCCCTGACACCGTCGCCGATCAGATAGCGGACAGCCAACTCGCTCATCCTTCCCGAACCCACCAGCAGGATGGACCGATTGCTCAGATCATCGAAGATCTGTCTGGCCAGTTGCGCCGCGGCATAACTGATCGATACCGGGTTGCGTCCGATCTCGGTATCGGTCCGGACTCGCTTCGCGGCCGATATTGCCTTGCGAAGTAGATGGTCCAGTATGGGACCGGTCGCCCGGATCTCGCACGATTTCTGGAAGGCCTCCTTTACCTGTCCCAGAATCTGGGGTTCGCCAACAACCATGGAATCGAGACTCGATGCGACCCTGAACAGGTGTTTTACCGTCTCCCTGCCGGTGTACCGGTAACAATAACGGGCCGCATCTTCCCGCGAGAATTTTTTCTGGCTCTCCAGAAACGCCTCCAGGGCCAGGAACCCGTCTTCCCCGTTCCCTGAAACTCCCAGGATCTCCGTCCGGTTGCAGGTGGAGAGAATCATTCCCTCCTCGATGCCCTCCATCTCCACCAGGCTCCTGAGCGATTCGGCGAGGGAAGAGGTCGGAAACCACAACCTCTCCCGAACCTCCAGGGGGGCGCTCCGGTGGCTCAAACCTATGAGCAGGATCTCCATTAGTTCAAAAAATCCTCAACATCCGGACCAGGATCCCGGTAAAGGCAATGATGGTCAGGATGGCAGCCCGCCTGCCGCGCCATCCGCGAGCGAGACGGGCGATCAGGATCAGGGCAAGGATACCCCAGGAGAGGATCGCCAGCCCTTCCCTCCGCCAGGGGAAGGAGCCATCCATTGTGCCCGCATGGGCCACCGCCCCGGTGACCAGGCCGATGGTGAGAAGGGAGAACCCGGCGATCAGGGATCGGTATCCTACCCGTTCGCACATTTCCAGGGAAGGCAGGCGCATCAGAAAAGGAAGGGGACGCTTCGCCTTCAATCCTTGGTCCAGAACCAGGTACAGCAGGCTGGTGGCGAAGGTAAGAAAGAGCATTGAGACTCCCACAATCGCCACAACGATGTGAAACCGGTCCAGGGGGTTCAAAAGCCGCTCATGCAACCCCAGAGTCCCTTCCGGGAGGAGATTCGATACCGACATCAGCAGAACCACCAGGAAGGGGATGATCAGATTCAGGCTTTCGATCCGGTACCGGTAATAACTCAGCAAGTAAATGAGAACGGTTGTCCAGCACAGAAAGGAGAGAGTCTGGTTGAGGTCCTGAATCGGAAACTCGCCCGTCTCCAACCCGATCCCCACAATCGCGACCAGGTGCAGGAGAAATCCTACCAGGACCAGAATGGGCGTGACGGCGGACCACGACCTACGGTGAAGGAGGAGGACCGCCAGGGAGGAGACGACCCCCAGGAAATAGAAAAAAAGAGTAATGCGTAGAAAGTGGATCATCCCTAGATTGGATCCCGAGGCATTTTTCGGCCGGGCCAGTTGCTCGCCTCTGAGTCCATCCTATCACGGTCCCCTTTCCTTCCTCAATCTGGAGAGGAGACCCCGGTACCATCCTCTTCCGAGTTGCCGCATTCCAAGTATGCGCTGTTCCAGCCGAAAAAAATCGGATCGGTCCAGAAATCCCATCTCGGTTGAAACCAGAATCTGAAGTTCAATCCGGGAGAGGGTATCGACCGCACGGTGGAGATCGGTCAAAAAGGCCCGGGAATCGCCCTTCACCCTCCCGGCGGTGATCCTTCCTGGGAGCAGGATCGCCAGGGCGCGGATCTCCTTCTTCAATCGTTCCCCTTCCGGTCTGGGGAATTGATTGGTAACCCGGATCAGATCCAGGGCAAGATGGATCGCCTTCTCCTCCATCCTTCTTAACGCTCCCAGCGGCCGGGACCATCCCGATAGGTCCAGACCCGGATTCGGACGGTCGGGCCGTACACGACCAGGGCCATCATCCTTCGCTTCTGATCGGTGAAATAGAGAGTTCCGCTGCTGGAACGGCCGCGCGGGGAGAAGGAGATGATATCGGATGAACCGAACTGAACCGGATCCAGGCGGTTTCCGAGAACTCCCCCGGCAGGAGGAACCCGGGCGATCCGATCCCGCTCCAGGATCCCCAGCCGGATACCGGGATATTCACGCCATAGAAAGAACGGGCCGGCGAACTTCGGATCCTTCCCCGATCTCACGTCGCGCATGCGAATTCCATCCCCATCCCCGTCGCTGTAGAGCCCGAACTGGTAGGTGCCATCTGCGGCCCGGGTGAAAACGATCCCGACCTTTTTCCGAGTTCGAACCGCCTCGCTCTGCATCCACCGGGCCAACAGGAACATCCTGCGGGTCGCCACGCGCATTCGATTGTTCATTAAACTGGCATGTACCCGGGCCGCACCCGCTCCCAGTATCAAGGCCATGATCAGGAGGACGGCCAGGGTTTCCACAAAACAGGGGGTATGTTTGGGAGAAACCTCTATGTGTAAGAGAGTTAGACACTTAGGTAAACCATGGTGTGGCACACTTGGCACACTTGGCACCCGATCCAGCGGTGAAATAGCACCAGGATAGCACCAGGTTTTCAGCAACCTGTGTTGTCGAGGACCATCCAAACAACCCCTTCAAT
>JAPUIV010000233.1 GCA_027296665.1 Acidobacteriota bacterium
AGTTAAGAGCAAGAGCCACGCGAAGCGACGAAAGACGTCAGCAGGAAACCCTCTTCGAAGAATCTGAGTGATATCCATGAGAATATTGGGGATAATCAGAATGACAATAGCCGTTCGGATATCCAGGAGAAGTTTTTCGGCAATGAGATCACGGAGCAGGTTTTCCCGGCCTTCCGCCAACATCTCGTCCAGTTCTACACCGGCAAATTTCTGGAAAAAATCCTGGATCATGAGACCTTCCCGCTCCTCCAGCTCACTCTTGGTGATCACCTGGTCATTGACCCTGGCAACGATCTCCTCGATGATCTCGGCGGAAACCGTTGCCGGTACGACCAGGAATCCGAACAGAATCATCGACCGTCCCGGAAACCGCATTAGTCCTCACTCCTCTTCGAGGTATCGAAACTCCAGGTTTCCCTGGATGATCTCAACCGGAATCTCCTTTCGGAGCTCCAGGAGGAATTCCTCGAGAACCATCTTGCTCTTTTCCCGGTACAGGAGTTGCTCGATTTTCTGGTTTACCTCCGATAACGGCAGGGCCTGGTCGGGTTCCTTCCCGATCAGCTGGAAAATGTGGTACCCCTGGGAATCATGGACGATTCCGGTGATCTCCTGCTCCTTCAACGCCGACACCGCCTTCCGGACGTCCTCCGGCAACTCTCCCTCCTCGTAGGAACGAGCCCGCCCTTTGTCCGGGGAAAGCGAATGGACGCTGGCGAGCACCTGGAACCGGTCGGCGTCCTTCGAAAGCTCTTCCTGGATCCTCTTGGCCTCAAGTTCCTCATCGACCAGGATTTGCCGCAGACGGATCATGGTTGGCACCCGGAATCGGTCCGGATTCCGGCGGTAATAATCCTCGATCTCCTCGGGCATTACATCGACTCTTTGGGCCACCACCTGGTCTTTGAGCTTGCGTGTCAGAAGGCTGTCTCGGTAACGGCTCTGGAAACGATCCCTGTCCTCATCCGTCTCCTCGTTTCCCGGAGTCATCATTTCCAAGTGCTGGCGGACTTCCTCCTCGCCGACCCGAATTCCCATGGAAACCGCCTTGACCAGGAAAACCTGTTCTTCCAGGTATTGATCGAAGAGCCGGCTCATCAATTGGTCTCCCCCCTGGATCTCCTTCTCGGAACCGAAAACGTCAACGAGATAGTCCTGGAAAGCTACGGATGTGAGGACTTTTCCATCCACTCGGGCGATTTCCACCCCGGCCGGCTGCCCCTTGCCGAGGTTGCAGCCCGAGGCCATCAGGAGGATCGTAATAATCGATCCCGCTGGGCTCACCCAGGGTAAAATGGATTTAAAAAGACTGGATTTTTTCAATTCGACACTATAGTTAGCCGGAATTATGCATGGAACACCCTGACGAGACTAATGATCTCACACTAAAGTAGGTCCTTCAAGGCTGCCCGGGCAATCCGTATCCGGTCTTCGGGCTCCCCGGGAGCCGGGACCACCAGCACCCCCCGGGGAGTGAGCCGCCAGTGGGGTTCCCGGGTAAGTCTCCGAACCAGGCGTTGCTGGAACCCTTCGGGAATACCGGTGAACCGGAATCGCAGCGTTCCTCCCGTAAATTCGATGCTCTTCAGGTATTGGGAATTGGCTTCCAGGCGAAGGCGAGCCAGGTCGAAAAGGATGATCCCCTGTGGGGGAAGCCGCCCGAAACTGTCTTCCAGCTCCTTGCGGATCCCGTCCATCTCCTCGCCGGTCCGGGCCGAGGAGATCTTCTTGTAAAGGAACAGGCGGTGATGGGGATCCCCGACGTAATCTTCCGGAAGGTTGTACTCGATTCGAAGATTGAGGTCGGGCCGGTGTTCGGTCACCACTTTCTCCCCCTTGAGTTCCTTCACGGCGTTTTCCAACAGGCGGACATAGGTCTCGAATCCCACCGAAGCGATATGGCCGTGCTGCTTGTGGCCCAGGACGCTTCCCGCCCCGCGAATCTCCAGGTCCATGGCGGCGATCCGGAATCCGGACCCGAGTTCAGTGAACTCCTGAAGCACCTTGAGCCGTTTCCTGGCGGTCGGAGTCAGGGATCGGTAGGAGGGCACCAGGAGGTAGGCGTAAGCCCGGTGGTGCGACCGGCCGACCCGGCCACGGAGCTGGTACAGCTGGGCCAGGCCGAAACGATCGGCGCGGTTGACGATCAGGGTATTCACGTTGGGAATATCGAGACCATTCTCGATGATGGTGGTCGACAGAAGAAGATCGAATTCCCCCCGGACGAATGCCAGCATGGTCTTTTCCAGAAGCCTCTCGGCCATCTGCCCGTGGGCAATGCCAAGGCGAATCCCGGGGCAGATCCGGCGAATCAGCTCGGCCATCGAGCCGATGCTTTCTACCCGGTTGTGGACGAAGTAGATCTGGCCGCCGCGCGCCAGCTCGGACTGGATGGCCGAAACCAGGATTCCTTCCCGGAAGGGCACCACGCTCGTCTGGATCTCCAGGCGGTCCCGGGGCGGCGTCTCGATCATCGAGAGGTCCCGGATCCCGGCCAGCGACAGCTGCAAGGTCCGGGGAATCGGTGTCGCGGTCATCGTCAGGACATCGACCTGACGGCGAAGGGTCTGAATCCTCTCCTTGTGGGTGACCCCGAACCGCTGCTCCTCGTCGATGATCAGCAGGCCCAACGATGAAAATTCCACATCGCGGGAAAGCATCCGGTGCGTGCCGATGAGGATGTCTACCCGGCCGGCCGCAAGATCCTTGAGGATTGCCTTCTGTTCCCTGGGGCCACGGAACCTGCTCAGCATCTCGACCCGAACCGGGAATGCGGAAAATCTTTCGCTGAAGGTCAGGAAATGCTGATAAGCCAGTACCGTGGTCGGGACCAGGATGGCCACCTGTTTCCCGTCCATCACCGCCTTGAAAGCGCAACGCAGGGCAACCTCGGTCTTGCCGAATCCGACGTCGCCGCACACCAGCCGGTCCATCGGCGTGGGATCCTGCATATCCCGTTTCGCTTCCTCGATGGCCCGGGCCTGGTCAGGGGTTTCCTCGAAGGGGAATGCGTCCTCGAGCTCCCGTTGCCACGGCGAATCCTCCGAAAACTGGTGGCCGGGGATCGCCTTCCTGCCGGCATACAGCTCAAGAAGCTCCCCGGCCATCTCCCGCATGGCCTGCCGGACCTTGCTCTTGGTCTTCTCCCAGCTCTTCCCTCCCAGCCGATCCAGGCTGGGGCCACTCTCCCCCGATCCGGTGAAACGCTGCAGCAGATCGAGCCGGTCGATCGGCAGGTAGAGGCGATCGCCGGCCCGGTACTCCAGCCCGAGGAACTCCCCTTCCGAATTACCGTTTCCCGGCAACCTTTCCAGACCCAGAAACCTGCCAATGCCGTGCTCCACATG
>JAPUIV010000234.1 GCA_027296665.1 Acidobacteriota bacterium
CACCAGGATCATCCGGCCGTCCTCCAGCCCCATGAAGGCGTTGAGCCCTGGGCCGCCGCCGGCCAGTGCGATGCCTCCGGTGTCCCATCCTCGACGCAGCCAGTTATGTTCCTCCGGCAGCAGACGGTTCTCGAACATCGCCTCGAAGAAACGATAGAGGTCGTGAACGGTCGAGTAGCTCTTTCCCCAGGGGCCCCCTTGCGCCGGTTCCAGGTAAATGTTCTTGTACAGATCTTCCGACTGCTCACCTTTCGGATCCATGTGGGTGTATCCCACCGCAACGTTCGGCTCCGGCCGGTCGGTCTCGAAGAAACCCGTATCGTGCATCCCGGCCGGTCGGAAGATGTTGCGCTCCACGTAGTCGAAGTAGCTCCTCCCCGATATCTTCTCGATGATGGCGCCCAGCACGGTGTAGCCAAAGTTCGAGTACTGCTCGCGACTGCCCGGCTCGAACTCCAGTGCCTTCGGTCCCCAGATGGGGATATAGTCGTCGACGTTCCGGAGCTTGCGCATGGGAGTCTCGAAGTACTCGTCGGTGAAGTAGTCGCCGAGCCCCGAGCGATGGTCGAGCAGATGCTGGATCGACACCTCCTTGCGGACTTCGGCGTTGGGGTAGTCGGGCAGGTACTCTCCCACCGTGTCGCTGAGCGCCAGCTTGCCCTTCGCCAGAAGCTGCAGGATCGCCAGGCGCGTGTAGTCCTTGTTGAAGGAGCCGACGTCGAATCTCGTTTTCAGCGTGTTGGAGACGTTAAACTCGCGACTCGCCAGGCCATAGGCGCCCTCGAAACGAACCTCTCCCCGCTCGATGATCATCACGTTCCCGGAGAACAGATCCCGCTCCGCGAGATCCTTCAGGTAGCCGTTCAGCTCCCGCGAACGGTCCGGCCAGTTTCCGGAGGTGAGCTGCAGATCCGGCAGATCCATCTGGGAGTCCTCCCCGGCCTCCAGGGTGATCTTCTGGATCTGATCTGGCTGCTCGGGGTCGAACCGGAAGGTCATCCGCCGCTGTCCCGGCTTCGACTGAATGACCAAAGTCACCTCCCCGGGCGCCTCGATCAGGACTCCCACGACCTGGATCGTGCCCAGGTGGTCGACCATCTGGGCGAAAGTCTCACGCCAATCGGACGCGGTCGAGAGCCGAAAATGTTTCGCGCGGAACCGTCCCATGGTTTCGACGACGCCGCTGTTGAACGCCTTCACCCAGCCTATGGCGACCGCTTCTGCCTCGGCCTCGCCGCCTGTCGCCGGGACGGCAAGGAACATCAGGAAAGTGGCCAGAACCATCATCGGGCGGCGGAGATTTTGAATTCGTCGCATGTCTGTCTCCAATCTGAAATCACCTTTATTCCCTCTGTTTCTTACAAAAAAAGAGCAATTTTGTTTCAAAATCATTCATTCCACCCATCCTACTTTTTTCCGGTGCCTAGTCCATGATCCTTGGCGTCCCGAGGGAAGCTCACGGAATCCTCACAGAGGAAAGAAGCCTGTGCTTTACGTAAGCGACGTCAAGAAAATGGCGCCTTTCTATCGTGATGTTCTTGGAACGGATATGATCGTTGCAGGCGTGAAGTTCGGCTCTCATGAGCCGACACCGGCCGACCAGGAGACGAAAGTTGGACGGCAGCGCTGGCGTATACGGTGATGAGCCGGGGCGCCGAGGCGGCCATCGCCGAGTACCGCCAAATTGGTCCGAAAACGGAGGCAAGGCCATGACAAAATATGAACGAAAATTAGCAATAAAGACTATACAACGGAAAAAACTCTTTCTAGTACTCTCCATCACGAGTGTAATTATTGGGTTAGGCTTTACAATACTTTACTCTTGGGAGGCATATTCTCAACCTAACTTCGACATAGGAATCCATTTTGTGCTGGTAGTTTTGATCCTTCTCAATGCCAGACAGAACCTCCGCCAGTACAGTTATGCAAAAATACTGGAAATAGTGGGTTTGAGTGAAAGTGTCGTTACGAAAAAAACCTGACAGGACAAATACACTCGGCCCAATCCCAAGGCCTGAGTCCGGCGGAAGAGACGTTATCGGACCAAGGATGAGGAAATGCAAGATCTGACGCCATTCGGAAAGCCAATCGGAATTCTCCATGGGTATCATCTCGATGGGTCTGGAAGCTGTATCTACGTCCGAAACATCACCAGGGAATTTTGCCGCATGGGAGTGGACGTCGTTCTCCTTTGTCAGGAACCGGAGCCGGAGAAGTACGATTTTCTCAACGAAGCCTACGTTTACCCGATAAAAGGTAAGCCGGAAACATTGTTTAAAAGAAAGAACAAATTCAGAGGAAAGGGGATCTTCATCCGAACCTCCTTGCCCCATGGATTGTTACCGGTTTACGTCGAGGGTAAGTTTCTCGGTTTCGAGAATATAAAAACTTTTCCCCGAATGACCAACCAGGAGCTTCAGGACTACATCCAGGGAAATGTCGCTACCCTCAAGGAAGTGGTAAGGAAGTATTCTATTAAAACTCTCTACGCCAACCACATCATCATGATGCCCTACATCGCCTACCTGGTGAAAAAGGATCTGAAAAACCTCAGGTATTTCTTGATCCCGCACGGGAGTGAAATCGAGTACACGATCAAGAAGGATAATAGGTATTTCCCCCTGGCCGAGGAGGCCCTTTCTCATTCCAACGGGATCATTTTTGGGCAGTCGGGAAATGACCCGGAGAATTTCAGAACTCTTCAAAAATTCCCATCGCTTTCAAAAAAAAATACATCGGATTTCCATGGGTGTGGACGCGGATTTTTTCTCCTCTCCCTTGAAAATGACCCCAGAATTCCGATTGGAGGCGTTAAAGAAAGAGATAAATCGGCAACGAGAATTGAAGTCGACAGCCGTAACCTTCGTAACCTCGGGAAAAACCATTTTGTATTTCGGAAGCTTGATTCTCGGGAAAGGGGTACAGGATCTTGTTGTTCTCGCTCCCCTCCTCCTCCGGGAAGTTCCTGACCTGAAAATTGTCATTTCGGGATCCGGCAAGCACAGACCCTTCTTCCAGGAAATGATCCGCCTGCTTCAGGCCGGAGAAGAAAGGAAGTTTTTTGTCGAGATCGATCGAATCGATCGGAATACCAAGGAGAAATTCGCCGATCCATTTCTTTTTCTTCACGGATTCTTCAATTCCGTTCCAAGATCCGAATACTTTTCCATTTGCTCTTCCTTCCCCTGGTCCCGGAGGGTGATTTTCCCGGGATATTTGAAACATCCCGCCCTGAGGTATCTCCTGTGCCTCAGCGATTTGGCCGTCTTTCCTTCCATCGTCAAGGAGGCTTACCCCCTTGCTCTTCTGGAAGCCCTTTCTGCGGGTATGTTTCCCATCGTCTCCGATTCGGCCGGATTGGGGGAGGGCATTGATCTGCTCGAGGGGCTATTCCCGAAGCAGGTGACGGGGCTCATGCGGGTTCCGTTGGAAGAAAAGAAAAAAATCCAGGTGATGGAGAAGCACCTCCTCAAAGCATTTGAGGTCCAGGACACCGGAATGAGAAAACAGATGGTTCAATACATCCGGGAAAACTACAGCTGGAATCGGGTGTGTGAAAGGCTTTTGAAAGTTTTCGCAGCCGGGGCACAAGGTTAGATCTCGACACCCATCCCAGGATTATTGCGGCAGGCCGGTGCTGGGGGTATAGTTGTGTTTTGAGAACCCGGAACGGGGAGATGAACAAACGTGCCTATTTCCGGGCAGGTAAAGGGATCTCGTTTCCAGGCGGCACGAATCTCGGTATGGATTCTGGCCATTCTCAGCCCTTGGCCCCTCCTGCCCCCGGCCTTCGGGACGAACTGGGAATGGCGGGCGGAGTTCACCCCGGCCAGCTCCCGGGAGATGGCTGCCCAGTACGAGGAACTCCATTCCCTCCGGCTGGAAGGCGTCCGGGGGTTTCCCGTCAAGGATGTTCACCGGCTCTTTTCACCTACCATCAGGGAAAGGAGCCAGACATGTCCGAACGCAATGTCGTGCAGCAGATCCGACGGGCCACCCGGAGACGGTTTTCGGCTGGAATAAGCCCTTGTAGCCCTATCCTTCAAAGACTTGGTTTGGTGTGCCTTCGCGGTGGGCGTAGGCCGGAGTCGTCCTCAAGCGAGAGTCCACGACTGGACCTCCCACGGTGAAGTGGTACAGATCCTGGTAGCGATGGTTGGACAAACCGACGATCTGGTGGAGAACATCGTCGAAGAAACAGCCGATCCCGGTGGCCCCGATACCCGCTGCCTCCGCCTCCAGGTATAGCACCTGGCCGATGGCGCCCGCCTCCCAATGGAGCCGCTTGTAAAACCACCCTCCCCATTTTTTCAGACCCGGTTCGAATTCCGCCAGCATCGCCAGGGCAAAGGCTCCATCCGCGGCGATGGCCTGGTGACAGGAGACGTTCTGAGCCTCGTTCCGGCAGTCAACCGGGGAAAGACGGTACAGGGGCAAGGCATCCGGGCATCCCGCCGGCCGGGACCACGCGAACTTCGAATGCATGGCCCCCTTCAACGTCTTCAATGCCTCGGGATCGCGGACGAGACAAAAGATCCCCGGTCCGAGCCGGTCCACGCGGTGCACGAAAAGGACGAGATGGATCGCGGGCTTCCAGGGCAGAGAACTGAACGGGAGGCGATCCGGCCGCGGCAGGACCCGCGCGAGCATGCGATAGAAAGTCTCACGATCCAAACCGGTTTGACCGTCCATGGCCACCGCGCTCCGACGTTGGCGAATGATCTGGCGGGCGGATACCGATCTCGGCCGGGTCGGAGGAGTAGCTTGTTTCTCCGGACGTGATTCCCAATATGATTCTGGCGGAGGCTCTATCCGGGCACTGGCACCCGCGACCGCATCGATGATCGGCCATGCATGGTGCTCTTTGCTGAGCTGGTTGGGCGCACCCGACATCGGTACCTGAGACAGGCGTTCCTGAAGATCCGGATCGAGATGATGGAGCCGGCGCAGTTCCAGCGGAAAGGTTCCGCCAGCCGGGTAGATACTGAGCAGGCAGTCTGACTGTTCGGCCTCCACACCCTTCTGGTTGGCGATCCCCAGCAGGGCGGACAACTCGGGATCGGTCCATCTTTCGAGCATGCTGGCTTTCCACCCCAGTACGGAGGCGGCCAGGGTGACCGCCGCGATGGCATGACCGACGTCATGGTTGCAGTAGCGAAAGGCCCTTTCTCCGTATTTCCAGGACTCCCTCCAATGAATCGAGGTGAGGCCGAGGAGAATAGATCCCGATGGCAGGTTGCGGGTCAGCCCAGACCAGTCACGGCCCGAAATGGGAGTCCTCACCTCCAATCCGTGATGGAACGGCGAGTAGTGATACAGAGCCGGGGTGTCGGATAATCCGGGAATTGCTCCGGCCAGGAGATACCCTTCCGTGGGATGAAGATTGCCACTGGAAGGGTTCACCCGTAATGACCATCGGGAGGGTCCGAATTCCTTCCATGCCGAAAGGGCGAGCGAATCATAGAAGAGCTGGGAGATGCTTGCCCGGTCGACAGGACGCGGCTCCGTAGAGTCGGGCCAATAGAGATTGTCGTAGGATGGCTCCGGGGTGGGGGGAACCTCTTCAAGAAGAAGGATCTCGGCCCCATCATATCTCCGGAAAGGATCGGGCTGGGTGTCCCAGTCCATATATCCCAGGGCGCGGGCGTAGCGGTCCGGATGGTGCTTGGTCCGTTCATGGTAGGCCAGGACCGTCTCCCAGCCCGTCAGAGGAAGGGTCGGCTTCATGCGAGATTGATCCGCGCGTCCGGAATAATTCTGCCGGCGGTTTTCGGCGGCCTGCTCAGGAGCCTCTCCCCCTGGACATCCCTGTGGGTCCGGAGGAAAGTCTTGGCATTCGTCAAGGCCTTGAGACCCAACGGCATTTTCAGGACTCGGGGGATCAACCAGGGAGAGCGGGTACATAATTTCCACAATTGTCCGACGGAACCCCAGGTGAAACGGACGTGGTTGGCGGCTTTGTAGACTCGAGCCACCTGTTCATAGAACTCCGCCGGTTCCATTCGGGTGGGGGAGAGGGCGGTGAACAGGGAGAAGGCAGGATGAGAAACGACATTCCGGTCGGCGAGGTCCGGATACTGCGCAAGAAGATCCCGGTACAGATCGGTTCCCGGAAGCGGAGTCGCGATGGTGAAGTTCGCCACTTTCATCCACCGGCGGTGTTCCTCCAGGAACCGCACCATTTCATCGAAATAGGTAATGTCGGCGTCACAATGGATGACGAACTGTCCCGTGACGAAGGCTCCCCACTCCGCGGCCTTTCTGATGGCCACACTGTTCGCGTCGACGGTATTGCGTTTGCTGAAGGCCTTCAACTGTTCGTCCGTCACTGCCTCCACCCCGAACAGGATCCGTTTCAACCCTCCCTCCCGGATCCAGGAACGGAACCGCGCTTCCTGGCGCAGAAAGAGGTCGGTCCGGGTCTCCACGGTGAGCCAGAAATTTCTCCTCCCGGGCAGGAAATCCGAAGCCAACCATTCCAACAGAGGATCGTATAGTTCCCTCTTCTGACGCTCGGTGGCCTGCATCCAGATGTCGTCGGCGAAGAAAAATCCTCTGACGAACCCGGGGAGGGACCGGAAATCATGCTGGAGGTTCTCCAGCGAGGCGACATTCACCTTGCGCCCGTGCACCTTCCATACACTGCAGAAGTTGCAATCGAAGGGACACCCCTCGCTGGTCTGGCCCATTCCGGTCGGTCGAAATCCCTGAAAATAGTTTCGCCAGTATTTTCTCGGAATGAGGTGCCAGGCCCCCGGTTTCAGGGCCGCCATGGGGGGCGGATCGAGGTTCTCGCCCCGGACCCAACGGTCACCGGATCGCCGGAAAAACCCCGGGGGTTGATCCGGAACCCGGCCGGTTCGCCGAAGCTCCCGGACGAGGGCGGCCAGGGAAGCATCCCCGCTCCGGTAACCGATCAGATCCACTTCAGCGCCGAAGAAAGAATCGGGGTCCTCGGAAGGACCGGTCCCTCCCAGGACGATCACGGTATCAGGGGAAATAGTCCGGATCGCGGCGGCGATGTCGATGGCCTCATCGCCATTCGAGGTAAAAGTCAATGAGATCCCTACCAGGACGGGGGGGTCGGCCCGGAGGGAATTCAGGAATCTGTGCCTCTCTCCCGGAACCCTCAAATCGACGATTCTCAGGCGGGGATCCCGGATCTGGCCAGCCAGCCGCACCAATGCGAGGGGCGGATAGTTCGCCACGAGGGGCAACCCGAAGCGCATGGTGATCGGATTGATGTTCGGCTCGAGGAGGATGATTGGGGCATCCTGGAGTTGTTTTCTGCCCATGATGTCCGCATATTATCTCAAAGGTAGATTCCGAGTCTAGAACCGGCAAATGCTTTCCCGGTAATGATTTCGGGGTAGAATTGGGCATATGAATTTACGCTCTCTGTTCAGCCTCTTTTCCAGCGATCTCGCGATCGACCTGGGCACCAGCAATACCCTCGTTTATGTTGCCGGGAGGGGGATCGTTGTCTTTGAGCCCTCCATCATTGCGGTGAACCAGCTGACCGGGAAGGTGGAAGCCGTCGGAAAGGCGGCCAAGGAGATGGTGGGGAGAACTCCCGGCAACATCGTGGCCATCCGCCCGATGAGGGACGGGGTGATCGCCGATTTCGAGCATACGGAAAAGATGCTGGACTACTTCATCCGGAAGGCGCATAACCGGCGCGTGGGATTTCGTCCCCGTATCGTCATCTGTGTTCCGTCACAGATCACCCAGGTGGAGAAACGGGCGGTGCGGGAATCCGCCAATCGCACCAAGGTCTCGAAGGTCTTTCTCGTGGATGAACCGATGGCGGCGGCCATTGGGGCCGGACTGCCGGTTTCGGATCCGACCGGGAATATGATCGTCGACATTGGCGGGGGAACCACCGATGTCGCGGTGATCTCCATGGCCGGGATCGTCTACAGCCGCACCCTTCGAATCGCGGGCAATGAAATGGATGAAGCGATCACCCAGTATGTCAAACGGAAACATAACCTCCTGATCGGGGAGCGGACGGCGGAGAACGTGAAGATCAGCATCGGGTCGGCCTTTCCTCTGGAAGAGGAAATGACCCTGGAGATCAAGGGCCGGGATCTGGTGGAGGGGATCCCGAAGACCCTCGTCATCTCGGACGAGGAAATCCGAGAGGCGCTGTCGGAGACGGTTTCCTCCATCATCGAAGCGGTGAAGCTGGCTCTGGAACACACACCCCCGGAACTTTCGGCTGACATCGTGGACAAGGGGATTGTACTGACCGGAGGAGGTTCCCTCCTGAAGAACCTCGATCAACGCATGCGGGAGGAAACGGGGCTTCCCGTTTCTCTTGCGGATAATCCCCTTGAATCCGTCGTTCTCGGCACGGGAAAAATGCTCACC
>JAPUIV010000235.1 GCA_027296665.1 Acidobacteriota bacterium
GCCCGGGGTATCCGATCACGCGCATCTGATCGAGGCCGTGAAAAAAGTTGAGAAAGGTGTGGCGGGCGATCTGAAAGGTGTTGGCGGTGATCACGTCGGCCCCCGCCGCGAGGTATTCCCGGTGAATGGCGCCGATCACCTGCGGGGTCGATTCGATGCCGTTACGGATCCATTGCTTGGTGCGGCGCACCACCTCGGAACCGACGGCCCCGTCCATGATCACGACTTTTCCCTGCTCCAGCTTCCCGGCCACCGCCTCGTATCCCATTTTTCAGCCTCCTCCGCCATGGTTTGAAGATCCATAGTATTCCTGTCCAGGCCCGATTTTGCAACTCTCCCCGCACGGTGATAAAATCCCGGCCCGAAATGGAAAGTACCCATCGCGGCACGGCCTCCTCCAGAGGCCGCATTCGTTTATATCTGCCGCCGGCCGGCGGTTTGTCAAGGAGCAACCGGAGATGACCCAAGAATTCAAGAACGAACCGATGACCGACTTCCTCGATTCGGGAAATCGCGAACAGCAGACCCGGGCAATCGAAAAGGTGCAGGCCGCCTTGGGCGCCACCTATCCCTTGATCCTTGGCGGCAAGGAGGTGACCACCGGGGCGACCTTCGAATCGTTCAACCCGTCCCGGAAGGATCAGGTGGTGGGCACCTTCCAGTTGGCCACCGGGAAAGAGGTCGAAACCGCGATCCGCGCCGCGTGGGAGGCCTTTCCCTCCTGGAGTTCCCGTCCCGCCGGGGAGCGGGCCGACCTCCTGTTCCGCGGGGCGGCCCTGATGCGGGAGCGCCGCTTCGAGCTCAACGCCTGGATGATCCTGGAGGAGGGGAAGAGCTGGGCGGAGGCCGACGGCGACACCACCGAGGCGATAGACTTCCTCGATTTTTACGCCCACGAGGCGTTGCGATACGCCGCCGGGCAGCCGTTGACCCCGCTGGCCGGCGAGAAGAACCGGCTGGAATACATCCCGCTGGGGGCCGGCGCCGTGATCCCGCCGTGGAATTTTCCCCTGGCCATCCTGGCCGGCATGACCACCGCCGCCATCGCCGCAGGCAACACCGTGATCCTCAAACCGTCGAGCGACTCCCCGGGGATCGGCTATCAGTTCATGCAGGTGATGCGGGACGCCGGCATGCCGCCCGGGGTCGTGAACTACCTCACCGGCAGCGGCGGCCGCATGGGCGACGCCCTGGTGTCGCACCCGAAGATCCGCTTCATCGCCTTTACCGGCTCCAATGAGGTCGGACTGCGGATCAACGAGCTGGCCGCCAAGACCCCGGCCGGCCAGATCTGGATCAAGCGGGTGATCTGCGAGATGGGGGGCAAGGATTTCATCATTGTCGACAGCGACGCCGACCTGGCCGCCGCCGCCGAGGGGATCGTCGCCTCGGCGTTCGGGTACCAGGGGCAAAAATGCTCGGCATGCTCGCGCGCCATCATTCTCCAGGACGTGCATGACGAGATGGTGCGGCGGATCCGCGAGCGCACCGCGAAAATTGTCCAGGGAAATGCGGCCGACCCCGCCACCTTCGTCGGCCCGGTGATCAACGAGCGGGCGATGAAGTCGATCCTCGGTTACATCGAGGCGGGGAAACAGGAAGGGCAACTGGTGTGCGGCGGCGAACCCGGCGACGCGGCCGGCTTCTTCATCCAGCCCACCGTCTTCGCCGGCCTGTCGCCCGGCGCGAAGATCGTCCGCGAGGAGATCTTCGGCCCGGTGCTGGCCATCGTGAAGGCGAAAGATTTCGACGAGGCCGTCCGCCTGTCCAACGACACCGAGTACGGACTCACCGGCGCCGTCTATTCCAACAACCGGCAGCACATCGACCAGGCCGCGAAGGACTGTTTCACCGGGAACCTGTACTTCAACCGGAAATGCACCGGCGCCCTGGTCGGAGTCCACCCCTTCGGAGGCTTCAACATGAGCGGCACCGATTCCAAGGCCGGCGGCCGCGACTACCTGCTCCTGTTTCTCCAGGCGAAGTTGATCTCGGAAAAGGTGGGTTGACCTGGTGAAATCGATCTTCACGACCCTGGCCGTTTTGCTGTTTCTCGCCCCGGCGCCACTGTCGCTGGCCGCGCCGCCGGAATCGTCCGGCACGCGGCTTCTGCGGTATCCCGACATCCACCGCGGCAAGGTCGCCTTTGTCTACGCCGGGGATATCTGGATCGTGAACGCTCCCGGCGGCGTCACCCGCCGGCTCACCTCGCACCTCGGACAGGAACTGTTCCCCAAATTCTCACCCGACGGTCAATGGATCGCCTTCTCGGGAGAATACGGCGGCAACCGCCAGGTCTTCCTGATCCGCACCGACGGCGGCACCCCGCGCCAGCTCACCTACTACAACGATGTCGGCAGCATGCCGCCGCGCGGCGGGTTCGACAACCGGATCATCGGCTGGACCCCCGACGGCAAGAAGGTGATCTTCAAGTCCAACCGGGTGCCGTGGGGCGTGCGGCCGGGGCGGTACTTCACCATTCCCGTCGGCGGCGGGCTGGAAACTCCCATGCCGATGCCGAAGGCGGGCGGCGGCGACATCTCCCCCGACGGCCGCAGGGTCGCCTACACCCCCAAGGAACGCGAGTTCCGCACCTGGAAACGGCACAAGGGCGGCGGCGCCCAGGACATCTGGATCTACGACCTGGAGCGCGACCGCGCCGAACGAATTACCGACTTCGCCGGCACCGACAACCAGCCGGTATGGTTCGGCGACACCATCTTCTTCACCTCCGACCGGGACGGCAACCTGAACCTGTACGCCTACGACACCGTTTCCCGCGGCACCCGCAAGGTGACCGATCACGATAACTACGATGTCCTGTTCCCCAGCGCCGGCCCCGACGCGGTGGTCTATGAGGCTGGCGGCTATATTTACCGGTTCGATCCCGCCACCGGGAAACGCGTTCAAATGTCGATCCAGGTATATGGAGACTTTCCGGAGACGATGCCCCGCATCAAGAAGGTGGCCGGTTTCATCGGCGCGGCCGATCTCTCCCCCAGCGGCGCCCGCGCCCTGTTCGCCGCCCGCGGCGATCTCTTCACCGCGCCGGCCGAGAAGGGAGAGGTCCGCAACCTGACGCGCTCTTCCGGCATCCGGGAGATGAGTCCCGCCTGGTCGCCGGACGGCAAGTGGATCGCCTATCTCAGTGATCGCACCGGCGAGTACGAAATTTATGTGCGCCCGCAGGACGGTTCGGGCAGCGAACGCCGCGTCACCACCGGCGGCGACATCTGGCGCTTCCCGCCGGTCTGGTCGCCCGACAGCGGCAAGCTCGCCTTCGCCGATCGGAAACAGCGGTTGCGTTACGTAGATGTGAAAAGCGGCCGGGTGACCGAGGTCGACCGCGGCCGCTATGCCGATATCACCACCTACAACTGGTCGCCCGACAGCGCCTGGCTGGCCTACACCAAGCCGGCCGCCACCCAGATGTCGGTGATCTGGGTCTACTCCCTAGATGACGGCAAACCGATCCCCCTCACCAGCGACCTGGTCAACAACTTCGCGCCGCGCTTCGACCCCGGCGGGAAATACCTCTATTTCCTTTCCGACCGGGACTACAACCTGACCTTCAGCGGCTTCGAGTTCAGTTACGTCTACACCAACCCGACCCGCCTCTACATCGGGACCCTCAACGACGCGATCCCGCTGCCGTTCGCCCCCGAAAGCGATGAAGAGGAAACCGGAGATGAGGGGGAGGGGGAAGACAAGAAGGATGACGGGAAGAAGGACAAGGGTGACAAGAAAGATGAGGAGGAGGCCGGCGAAGTTCCGGTCGTCCGGATCGAGCCGGAACGATTCGCCAACCGCGTCACCGCAATTCCCGGTCCTTCGGGCCACTACCGCTCGCTGCAGGCCACCGCCAAGGCGATCTATTACCTGTCGGGAGAGGGCCCCGAGACCGCCCTGAAGCGTTTCGTGATCGAGGATGAAAAAGAGGAAACGATCCTGGAGGGGATCTCCGGCTACGCCCTGTCGAACGACGGCGAGAAGATCCTTTATCAAAAAAACGGCCATGGAAACGGCGCCTACGGCATCGTTGACGCCGCCCCCGATCAGAAGAACTCGGACGGGCAGTTGAAGCTGGACGGGATGGAGATGAAGATCGATCCGCGCGAGGAATGGCGGCAGATCTTCGTCGATTCCTGGCGGCTTCTGCGCGATTGGTTTTATGATCCCGCAATGCACGGCCTTGACTGGCCGGCCATGCGCCGGCGATACGAACCCCTGGTGGCGCACCTGGCGAACCGGATCGATCTCGACTTCATCCTGGGCGAGCTGGGCGGCGAGCTGAGCGCCGGGCACGTCTATGTCCAGCCGGGCGACCAGCCGCGGGCGGAGCGCCAGGAAGGTGGGCTGCTGGGCGCCGAGCTCGAAGCCCACTCCTCCGGTCTCTACCGCTTCGCCCGGATCTTCCCGGGCGAGAACTGGCATCCCGATTTCCGCTCTCCCCTCACCGAGCCGGGTGTGAATGTGAAGGAGGGCGACTATCTTCTGGCGATCGATGGCCGGGAGATCACCACGAAGGACAACCCGTACCGCTTCCTGGAGAACCGGGCGAACCGGGTCGTGACCCTGCTGGTCAACGATAAACCGGCAAAGAAGGGCGCCCGGGAGGAGAAGGTGCGCCCCATCGCGCGCGAGACCAACCTGCGCTATCTCGACTGGATCCTGGAGAGGCGCCGCATGGTGGACGAGGCGAGCGGCGGCCGGATCGGTTACATCCACCTTCCCGACACCGCCTTCGACGGCAACCGGGAGCTGTTCAAGTATTTTTACCCGCAGGCCGGAAAGGATGCCCTGATCGTCGACGTCCGCTACAACGGCGGCGGGTTCATACCCGACCGCATGATCGAGCTTCTCGACCGGCCGATCCTCAACTACTGGGTGATGCGCGGCATCGAGCCGGGGAGCACTCCCGGCTTCGCCCACCAGGGACCTAAGGTCTGCCTCATCAACGGCAACTCCGGCTCGGGCGGCGACGCCTTCCCTTATTACTTCCGCAAGCGCGGCCTCGGCAAGATCATCGGCACCCGCACCTGGGGCGGCCTCATCGGCATCACCGGCCAGCCCAACCTGGTCGACGGCGGCACCGTCACCGCGCCGCAGTTCCGGTTCCTCGGCACCGACGGGAACTGGATGGTGGAAAACGAGGGGGTCTCACCCGACATCGAGGTCATCGACCGGCCCGACCTCGTGGCCCGGGGGCAGGATCCCGCCCTGGAGAAGGGGATCGAAGTCTTGCTCGAGGAATTGAAACGAAATCCGCCCCGC
>JAPUIV010000236.1 GCA_027296665.1 Acidobacteriota bacterium
TGACCGGCCCCTTCGTCTTGTGCTCTAATCCGGTGAATCCCAGACACGACCGGACGGAGGTGATCATTTCTCGGCCAAGTGGAATTGTCCTCGTTGTCCTGGTCCTGGCGATGAACACCGGGTGCGCGGAACTTCTGTTCACCAAAACCGCTCCCCCCGAGTCGCTTCGTTCCGTCGAACTACTCCCCGGAGTGCTGATCGATACGGTTGGATCCACAGCCTACCTCATGAATCCGAAAGGCGGGATCGACGCGGTGGATCTTTCCACCGGGCGGCTCCTCTGGACCTCGCATCAAGGGGCGAAACCGATCTTGGTCCACAGGAACCTCCTGGCCACGCAGGCGGAAATACCCGATCGGCCCGGCGCTCTCCGGATCGCCGTTCTCGACACGCGGAACGCGGGGAAGGTTGTCGCAACCGCCGATGTGGAGCTTCCCGCCGGCGCGCGGGCCTTCATCGACCAGAGGATGGGTGAATCGTTCGAGATCCAATCCCGTATTGACAGGGAAGATCTCATCCTGTCCTGGAAATTTTTCCGGCGGCCGGTCGAGGGTGCCGCGCCCGGATCCAGCGCGAAACCGGGCCATGATCAGGCCGGAGGCGCCTTCCGGATCGACCTCCGAACGGGGGAGGCCAAGAGTCTGGGCTCCGGCGAAGTTCCCCCCCGGGACCTGCTCCCAGAAAGGGTTGCCCGGAAGGCCGGGTCGGGGACTTTGAGCACCCCACCGCTGCCGGCCGGGAAGGTATTCGCCGCCGCCGAGGTTCGCACCCGGAACGGCAGGCAGCAGACCATTCTCAGGCGCTGGGAACGAAAGACCGGCAACCCGATTCCCGATATCACCCTGTTCGATGGAAGGGCCAGGGCGTTGTTGCCATCCGCCAACGGCCTCCATCTCCTCGCGATCCGGATGAACCACCCGGGTGGCGGAGACGGGGGAAAATATCTCTGGTCGATCTATTCCCTCGAAACGGGAATACTCGCCGGCGAGATTCGCAACCGCTCCTCCGCGAGCCGGTTTCTCCTCCTGGGCTCCATTCTGATCCATGAATCGCCTCCGTTTCGACAATTGGTGGAGGGGAAATGGCTTGAAAAGCCGATCCGCGTCCGGGTTGTCGATCTCGATACCGGGACCGAATTATGGGAACGGCCAATCCGGGACACGGTATTTCACCGCCCCTACCCGCCCCGGGGATGAATGAATTTTTTTCTTTACAGATTGGAAGGAAGTGACCCATGAAGGAACGAAGGAATCTTACGGGAGTCGCGCTGGCCTCCATTCTCACCCTGCTGACCCTCCCCCCATTCCTCGCCAGGGAACCGGACAATCGACTCGACCCGCCCGACGTTTCGCCCCGGGTACGCACCCCTTTGATACGGGTGGAGGAGGTTTCCGAGCTGTCCGCGAATCCGGCCACCTTTGCCCTACCGTTGCCGCCTGCCGTGGGGGACGCATGGATCCACCTGGGGCCCGGGCCGCTTCTCAACGGCCAGGTCGAGAACATCTCGCCGGACGGCGAGGTGATCGGAGCGATCCACACCGTGGCGGCCCACCCCACCGACCCCGACATCCTGCTGCTCGGCGCCGTCAACGGCGGCATCTGGCGGACCACCAACGCCTCCGACCCGAGCCCGGACTGGACGCCACTGATCGACTTTTCTCCCACTCTATCGATCGGCGCTCTCGAGTTCGATCCGACCGACTCGACCCACCAGACACTGGTCGGGGGAGTCGGCCTGTTCAGCAGCTTCGGAAGGGTAGGTGGAGCCAGAACCGGTCTATTGCGGACCACCAACGGAGGCGACAACTGGACCCAGATCACCGGGGGCGGCATCCTGAACGGGAAGAATATTTCGGGAGTCGCCGCGCGGGGGAATACGATCGTGATCTCGGTCAACATCGCCGACAGTTTCACCTTCGGCAATGTTGGAATTTTCCGGAGCACCAACGGCGGGGCGACCTTCACCCAGATCTCCGTGGGTGACGGGACCGCCACGGGGCTCCCCGGCGGGGTTGCCAACGACCTGGCGGGAGACCCCGCCAGTTCCGGGACGCTGTATACCTCCATCATCTTCGCCCCTATCGTCGGCGGCCTCAACGGCATCTACAGATCGACCGACACCGGCGCCACATGGACCAAGGTCAGCAACGCGGCGATGGATCTTCTGATCCTCAACAACGCCACCAACAATCTCGAGATGAGCGCCGGGGCCAGCGGCCAGGTATACGCCGGCATCATCAATGATGGGCAGCTTGCCGGCCTCTTTCGTTCCGGCAATGGCGGCGCCACCTGGGTCGAGATGGATCTGCCGGTGACCAACGAGGACGGCGTCGACATCGGCCTGCAGCCCTCGGTCAAGCCGGGTGGCCAGGGATCGATCCACTTCTCCATCCTGGCCGACCCGGGAGACGCCAACATTGTCTACCTCGGCGGCGACCGCCAGCCGAGGGCCTTCGGCGACACCGGCGGCTTTCCCAACTCGATCGGCGCCAACGATTTCTCGGGACGGCTGTTCCGCTGCGATGCCTCGCAGGCTGCCGGGAGCCAATGCG
>JAPUIV010000237.1 GCA_027296665.1 Acidobacteriota bacterium
AGGGCGAACCCGAAAGGTGACGGGCTCCTGTTCCAAACGATTTCAAGGGAACAGAAATAAATTTCTGCTTCCCGTCCTCGGCTGGCAGTCCGCCTCCCGAGCCCGTCGAGGAACATTTCCTTCCTCCCGATCTCCAGGCGCGGGCGACTCCCGGCGGCCCGCCAGCCGGGGCGGGTCCCCGGCGCTTCCGCTCCGTCCGCTCCGGGCGACCAGAACGTGAGCATCGCTTCGTGGATTGGGGATCCCAGGCGCGGGGGACCACTGCGCGCACCGCAAGCGTGAGGGCCTGAGTCCGGATCGAGAATTTATAATTAGGGCGCGGTGGGCTTCACCACGAAATGATGGATGGTGTCGTCGGCGCGGAAGCTGATCTCGAGGCCGTCGTCATAGTCATACAGGCGTTCCGCCAGTTCCCCTTCCAGTTTGCGGTCCGGCGGTCCCATGCGTTCGAGAACCTCGGCGCGGCTGGAGGCGAGATCGATCCCGCCGGGGGTTCGCCCCGAAAACCGCTGGTGATCCTCGGCTCCCTGGCCATACAGAAATATCGTCTTCACTTCACCGTTTTCGAGGAACACGTCGATCCCCTTGGAGGGATAGATGTAGTATTCCATCACCAGGGACTCCTTCCCAACGACGCTCTGGGTGGATCGATCCTCCGGTTCCCCGAGGGCGGCGATCACCTTCTCCCCTTCATCTCCGATCGAGACCGAGGAGATCCCCTGGCCCGGCAGGATCAGTTCCGCCTGCGGGCCGCAGCCGATCCAGAGAAGACCGACAATCGGTAAAGCGGCGGCGGACACCGCAAATCCCCGCGGAAAGATTTTCCGTCCCATCTCTCGATCCCCAAAAGATGTCAGTGTATAACATAGAGGGGAGGGGAGCGCAACGTTGCCGGCACCCGCCCATTGCAGCCTCCCGGCCCTTTTGTTATAGTGCGCGATTCGCTGGAGATTCGAGGAGAGAATGGAATTGCGGGTCAAAGTCCAGAACGTGAAGGGATGCAGGCGGCGGATCGAGGTGGAGGTTCCTGCCGAGGAAGTGCGGGAAGCTTTCCGGGGCGCCGCCAGCAGGTGGGCCCGCTCCGTCCGGATCACCGGCTTCCGCAAGGGGAAGGCCCCGATCGCCATGGTCCGGCGGAAGTTCGCGCAGGAGATCGAGCGCGAGGTGGGCGACCGGCTGATCCCGGATCGACTGGGAAAGGCGCTCCAGTCGGAGCGGTTGGAGCCGATCCAGGATCCGGTGCTGGAATCGTACGAGTTGAAGGAGGGAAGCGCCCTGATCATCCGGGCGGTGTTCGACATCGCGCCGGAGATCCGGATCTCCGGCTATAAAGATTTGCGGGTGACGGCCACCCGGAAGGCGGTCACCGGCGAGGCGGTCGAGGAAAGCCTCCGCTTCCTGCAGAAACGGGCGGCCCGATTCCTCCCGGTCGAGGGACGCCCCGTGGAGCCTGGCGACTTCCTGGTCGGGGCCTTGTCCGGAGGGTTGGAGGGGAAGCCCGGAGAGAAGGCGGCCGGGCAGACCGTGACTCTCGACCTGGAGGATGAGGATCTTCTGCCGGAGTTTCGCTCGGCCATACCGGGGATGGAGGTGGGGCAGGAAAGGGTCTTTTCGGTCACCTATCCCGCCGCCCACCCGGATGCCGGGCTGGCGGGGAAACGGATCGAGTACCGGTTCCAACTCCGCGAGATCAAGAAGCGGGAACTGCCGGCCCTGGACGATCCGTTCGCCCGTGAGGTCGGTTCCTTCGACTCGCTCGAGGATTTGCGGCAGGCTGTCCGCAAGGATCTGGAAAAGGAGGCCGAAAAGGCCTGGCAGGGGGAGGCCCGGCGGGAGATCCTGGATCAGGTTCTGGCCCGGCATAAAATCGATTTGCCGGAAAGTATGGTGCAGGCCGAACTGCATTCCCGTGCGGAGGAGGCGTTGCGTCACATGAAATTTCAGGATTGGGATCGCCAGCGGGCCCGGGCCCAGTACGATCAAGCACTGGAGCAGCAGCGCCCGGCGGCGGAAAAGGGTGTGAAGGCCACTCTCCTGCTGGAGGCGATCGCCTCCCGGGAGGGGATCGATGTGGCGGAGAAGGAGATGAACGAAAGACTCCGCGAGGAGGCCGCCCGGCAGAAGAGAACCGTGGCGGCTTTGAAGGAAGAGATGAACCGCCAGGGCCGCTGGAACGCCTTGAAACGTGCGGTTTTACGGGAGAAGGCCCTTGACTTTCTAATGAGGAATGTTAAGATTTCCTAGGAGGGTTTTATCTGTGGCTTTGATCCCCATGGTGGTTGAACAGACCAGTCGGGGAGAGCGTGCCTACGACATCTATTCCCGGCTCCTCAAAGACAACATCATATTCATAGGATGCCCGATTGACGATAATCTCTCCAACCTGGTCATCGCGCAACTCCTCTACCTGGAGGCGGAGGATCCCGAGAAGGATATCTCGATCTACATCAACAGCCCGGGAGGCTCCATCACCGCCGGCCTGGCGATGTTTGATACCATGCATTTCGTGAAGCCCGATATTTCGACCATATGCATCGGCCAGGCCGCCAGCATGGCGGCAATCCTTCTCGCCGCGGGAGAGAAAAAGAAACGGTTTGCGCTACCCAATTCCCGGATCATCCTTCACCAGCCCCTGGGCGGGTTCTCCGGGCAGGCGACCGATGTCGATATACATGCCAGGGAGATCCTTCGGATTCGAGAGCGATTGAATGAGATCCTGGAGGAAAAAACAGGACAGTCGGTGGAGACAATCCGGAAGGATACCGATCGCGACTTCATTATGACTGCCCAGCAATCCCTCGAGTACGGCATCATCGACCGGGTAATTGAAGAACGACAATAAGGCCAGCGGAGGGTTCCGCTGGAGGTCTTGAACCATGGCAGGCAAGAAATCCGATGGTGATTCCCTCCGGTGTTCCTTTTGTAACAAGGATCAGAGGGAAGTAAAAAAGTTGATCGCGGGCCCGACCGTCTA
>JAPUIV010000238.1 GCA_027296665.1 Acidobacteriota bacterium
TCGGAAAAGGGCTCTAGCAAGGGGGAAAGAAATTGATCCTCCAAGGCGATGTCGTTGTTGAGAAGGACCAGGTAATCCTGTTCCACGCGGGTCGCGGCGGCGTTATAGGCAAAAATGGAACGATTCTCCGGACTTTCGAAGACCGGGACCGAGGGATGCGCCGCCCGCAGAAATTCCAGTCTGCCGTCGGTACTCGCGTTGTCGACCACAACCACCGAGTTGCCGGGCCCGGCCCGCTCGGACGCCTGGATCACGCTCGGCAAGCATTCTTGCAGGAGATCCTTGCCGTTAAAATTCAGTACCAGGATGGCCGCGGTCCGCCTCATTGCCGGTCCCCTCCCGCCCGGAGGGTGGCGGGTTCTGTCTCCCGCCGGGGCCTTCTCTCCCTCAGGATCTCGATCTCCTCCTCCAGGCGGATCTTCCGTCCATGCCTTTTCGCCAGCAGGTCCGAATCGAGGGAAACATCACGGGGGCGGGGAGCGAGGAACCGGTGACCGGCCAGGGAACCTTTCCGGATCCGCCCAGTGGGCAGGCCGAGCCCCCGGACCAGGGCATTGCCGATTTCCCAACGGCTCCGCCTCCCGGTTCCGATGTGGAGTATACCCTTCTCTTCAAGAAGATCGACCATCAGGAGCCTGGCCAGGGTGGTCGCGGTGACCGGCGAGGTGAACTGATCGGTGAACAGCGTCGGGGAATCCTCTTCCTCCAGCGATTCCACCAGCCATCGGACGAAAGATACCTTTCCATTGCAATGCCAGGAGAGCAACGGGGCGCGGAGGATCAGGTCGCAGGGACGCAGGATCGCCTCCGCCGCCGCCTTGGTCATGGAGTAGACGTTGATCGGATCCGGGCGATCCGCCTCCCGGTACATGCCGCGGTCGCCGGGAAAGACGTCGTTGGTGGAGATGTACACGATCCGGAACCGGAGGGGAACCGCCAATCGGCGCAGATGCAAGAGAGTCCGAAAGTTGATCGACGCGGCTCGCCCCGGATCCCGCTCACAGGCATCGACATCCACCCACCCGACAGTATGGATCACCACGTCGGGCCGGGCTTCGGAGAGCAGTTCCTCGACCACCTGCGGCGCGGTCAGATCGGCCTGGGGAAACCGGTCGACCTTACTCGCTCCGGAACAGCCGGCGACACCGTAGGGAATGAACTCTCGACCGAGACCGCCGCTGATCCCGGTGACGAATACCTTCATTCCGGGGCTTCCGATGCGAGCAACTCCTGGATCTCCCTGGGATTCAGCCGCGGGCAACTGTCGGAACGGAATTCCCCCGGACCCTTGGGGTGGAAGTCGGGGGGTACCTCCCGGATCCGGTTTTCGTTGGGAAGGATCACAAAGGTTTCATTCGATTCCACGCAACGGCGCACCTCGTCCTCCGATACCAGGGTTTCATGAATCTTCTCGCCCGGCCTGATCCCGATGCACCTGATGCGGCGGTGGCCGTTCCCGGAACTCTTTGCCTGGCCCAGGATGACTTCAGCAAGGTCCTTGACCAGGAGGGCGGGAATCCGGGGAATGAAGATCTCCCCTCCCCGCATTTCCTCGATGACATGAAGCACGAGATCGGTTGCCTTTTTGAGAGTCAGGATGAACCGGGTCATCCGTTCATCGGTCAAGGTCAGATCCTTCTGCCGGTTCAGTTGATCCAGGAAAAGGGGAATGATCGATCCGCGCGAGTTCAGAACGTTGCCGTACCGCACGCAACTGAATCGGGAATTCGAGCCATGATTGGCGGCAATGAAGAGTTTCTCCTGCATCGCCTTGGATAATCCCATGGCGTTGACCGGCTTGACCGCCTTGTCGGTGCTGATGGCGAGGATGCGTTCAACTCCCTGGGAGTGGGCCGCATCGATCACGTTCTGCGCGCCGAGAATGTTGGTCTTCACCGCTTCCAGGGGGTATTCTTCGCAGGAAGGAACCTGTTTCAGCGCGGCCGCGTGGAATACGGCATCGACACCTTCACAGGCTCGTTCCACCGATCGAAGGTCCCGAACATCGCCGATGCGGAACTCCAGCTGGGTTTCACCCCGGAACCGGTCCCGCATGAAATATTGTTTCGCCTCGTCGCGGCTGAAAATGATGATCTTCCGGCAATCGGTTTCCCGCAAAAGCCGTTCGACGATAGTCGATCCGAAGGAACCGGTCCCTCCGGTCACCAGCACCTGTTTCCCGTCTAGGTAAGCCATGGGAAACCTCCCGGTAGTTCCTGGGGTTCAGGAAGGTTTGGGGGACAGGGCATCCTGGGTTCCGTTGACCAAATTTTCTGGATGATAACGGTAGTAAAGAACATCACACTTGCCGCAGAGTTCTCTCTGCTTGCGGCGAAATCTTGAAAGGCTGGCCCCCTTCCAAACCTGCTGCAAGTCCTGTTCCAATATATTCTGAAGGTTCATGGTTGGCAAGTTACAACAGGGGGTGACTTCCCCCTTCCAGTTGATGTACAGGTAATCGAAAGGTTTTGGACAGTTGCGGTTGAACAGCGTGAAGAAACGCCCGCCAAACCCGTGCTCCGAGAGTATCGACTGGACGCGAACCGAGTGTTTCCGGCCCAACCGGTGGGCACGTTGGAGCACCGATCGTTCTTCCTCCTGCGAATACCGCCGCAGAGTCGGCTGAAACCGCAGATCGAGCCGCAGGATGCTCACCTGATCGATGCCGATTTCACCGGCAAACCGGATGACACCGCAGACGTCATCGGCGCGGCTCGCGTGGAGAGTGGTATTGATCCCGGTCCGGATCGGCAGGGAACCTTCCCGGATCCGGCCAACGAATTCCTTCACATTCCGGATCACTGCCGCCGGCTCCCAGTGGGCTAGGGTTCCCTCCTCCTCATCCATGGAATCAAGGGAGAAGGTGACGGTATGAACCCCGCTATCGAGGATCTCCTGTCCCAGGGCTCCCTTCAGAAGTACGCCGTTGGTGGTGAAGATCGGCAGTTTTCCCCGATCTCTCGTGAGCTGGATCATTTTGAGAAGGTCGGGATGGAGAGTCGGTTCCCCCCATCCGGTGAGGCAGACGGTACGCGTCGACGCCGGGATGCGGTCCAGAACTTGCCGGAAGAGATCGAACGGCATATCCTGAAAATTGATCCCCAGATCCTTTCTCTGGCACATCACGCAATCGAAGTTGCACCGGTTGGTGATCTCTATCTGGACCTGAGAGGGGGATTCGGGGACGATCCCCATCCAACGCTTGCCCCGGGAAATCGCCTGGACCATCCATCTTTTCATTCTCGGACCCCATTTATGCCGGTTCGGCCGATTTGCCACCGGACCCTCATTGAAATGTAGGGTCCGGGAGCCCCCGGCTTCAAGTTCCAGACCGAAGATCCTCCCATCCTTCGGAATCGAGGGCCAGGATGCTACGCTCGTAATCGTTGCGCGGCTGGTACTCCTCCAGTGCCCGCAAATCGACCTTCAGCCCCTCCAGCCCCGCATCCCTTTCCTCGAGCCGGTCGAGCATCCCCAGCAGTTCCAGTCTTTCCACCCGGGCCTGTACATAGGCAGGTTCGACTTCCAGGGCCCGTTCGAGGGAATCGAGGCTTTCCCCCAGCAGACCGACCCTGGTCCCGAACCGCGCCGCCTCCACAAGGGGCCGGGGATCGGTCCGGTTGAGGGAGAAGGCGGCCTGGTAGGCGGCAAGAGCCCGGTCACGGGTGGAGATGTCCCTGAACAGTTCTCCAAAGGCTCGGACATACAGCCGGGCCATCTCCAGGTGGAACCTCGGCTCTCCAGGTTCCAGGCGGATCGCGGTGCGGAGGTAGCCGTGGCAGATGGCGAAGGTGGCGAGATCGAAGGAACGGGTGCCGCGAAGAATCCGGATCGCGGCCTCGGAGTAATAATAGGGTTGAAACCGGTTGTAACGCACCGCCCGGCCGAAATGCCCGGCAAATGCCGCCGCGTTCCCGGCCGTCTGCATCCGTCGAAAATGAAGGTCGGCCCGGTAAGGCAACCAGACCAACAGACCGAAAATATAGACCAGGGCCATGCCCCCCGCCGCCAGGGCGCGGCCAGGACGGCCACCCAACCGATCTCCTGCCCTGCGGTCCGGGGAGATCCGGATCGCCGCGGGGATCAACAGGGCAACTACCAGGGCCGGTACCCCGACAAGGTTTTCCACCAACCCGTGCACCATGAGAGTGGCGAGGGCAAAACCCAACCAACGGCAGCCGGGGCCGGCGCGCGGGTGGCTGTCATTTCGGAACAGGCGCCGCAGGAGAAAAGCCGCCACCGCCAGGGCGCATATCAGGCCTATCACACCCGTCTCCGCCAGGATCTGAAGGTAACTGCTGTGGGCGGAAAGGAAC
>JAPUIV010000239.1 GCA_027296665.1 Acidobacteriota bacterium
TGGATCCTCCCTCCCCGATGAGCCTCACAATGGCGCTTCCCACCACCACGCCGTCGGCAGCATCGCGCAGCGCGGCGATATGTTCCGGCCGGGAGATTCCGAATCCGACGGCAATTGGAAGTTTCACCGCGGCGCGGAGCCGCCGGAGCGAGCCGAGCAGATCACCATCCAGGCGGTCGCTGGTCCCGGTGACCCCGGTCCGGGATACGTAATACAAGAATCCGGTGGAAACGCCGGCGATCCGTTTGATCCTCTCCGGGCTGCTGGTCGGGGCCAGCAGGAACACCGTCTCCACGCCCCGTTGGTTCAACGAGCCGCGGTATTCGGCCCCCTCCTCCGGCGGGAGATCAACGGCAAGGACGGCGTCGATCCCGGCGTCTGCCGCCGCGCGCGCGAACGCTTCCACACCGAATCGGTGGACGGGATTGAAATAGGTGAAGAGGACCAGGCCCGCATCGACCTCCTCCCGGAGTCGTTTCACCATGCCGAGAATGGCGGTCAGGGTGGTGCCGCCAAGCAAAGCCCGTTCCGCAGCCTTCTGATTCACAATGCCGTCGGCGACCGGATCGGAGAACGGCACGCCGATCTCGATCATGTCGGCCCCGAGTCGATCCAGTTCCCGGATCAACCGGGATGTCGTTTCCAGATCGGGATCGCCTCCGGTGATGTAGGGTATGAACGCGGGCCGCCCCTCTTTCCTGGCGTTCCGGAACGCGGCGCGAATCCTGTTCCTCTTCACCGTTCCTCTTCCTCCATCCGGGCCACCGCCTCGACATCCTTGTCCCCTCTCCCGGAGAGGTTGATGATCAACAGGGTACCGGCGGGTAGCGACCGGCCTACCTCGAGGACGTATGCCACGGCATGCGCGCTTTCCAGAGCGGGGATGATTCCCTCCACCTCCGACAGCCGGTGAAAGGCGGCCAGCGCCTTCTCGTCGGAAACCGAGAAATATTCGGTCCGGCCCGTCTCCCGGAGATGGGAATGCTCCGGACCGACAGCCGCATAATCCATACCGGCGGAAATGGAATGGGTCGGGAGGATATTTCCCGCCTCGTCCTGCAGAAGATATGTGAACGCGCCGTGGAGAACTCCGGGACTGCCGCCGGAGAACCTCGCGGCGTGGCGGCCCGCCTGGGGCCCGGTCCCTCCCGCCTCCACGCCGGCCATCCGAACCTTGCGGTCGCCGATGAAGGGGTGGAATAACCCCATGGCATTGCTCCCCCCGCCAACGCAGGCAACGAGGAGATCGGGCAGCCGCCCCTCGGCCTCCAGTATCTGTTCCCTGGCCTCGACTCCGATCACCGACTGGAACTCCCGGACCATGAGCGGGTAGGGATGGGCGCCGAGAACCGAACCGAGGACATAGTGGGTGGTCCGGACATTGGTGACCCAGTCCCGCATCGATTCGTTGATCGCATCCTTGAGGGTCCGGGAACCGGAATCGACCCCGACCACCTCCGCGCCGAGCAGCCGCATCCGGTAGACGTTCAATGCCTGGCGGCGCATGTCGACCTCGCCCATGTACACCCGGCATTCCAGGTTCAGCAACGCCGCGGCGGTTGCCGTCGCGACTCCGTGCTGCCCCGCGCCGGTCTCGGCGATGACACGTTTCTTCCCCATCCGGCTGGCCAGCAGGACCTGGCCGAGGGTGTTGTTGATCTTATGGGCGCCGGTGTGGTTCAGGTCCTCGCGCTTGAGGTAGACCCGGTGCCCGCCGATCTCCCGGGACAACCGATCGGCCCGGAACAGAGGGGTGGGACGGCCGGCGAAATGGGCCAGGTACCGGCCCAGTTCCTTCCGGAATCCGGGGTCCCGGCGAAACCTGAGGAATGCCTCCTCGAGCTCCGCCAGGGGAGTCATCAGGGTCTCGGGGACATAGGCCCCCCCGAACCGTCCGAAATGCCCCTTCATCCCGCCCCTCCCAGGTCCGCCTCCCGGACCTGCCGCACGAACCGGGAAATCATCTCCTTGTCCTTGATGCCCGGTTCCTTCTCCACGCCCCGACTCACGTCCACGCCGTAGGGGCGGACCCGGCGAACCACCTCGCCGACGTTGTCCGGGTTCAATCCTCCCGCCAGTATCATTCTCCCCTGCCCGGCCCATTCACGGGCCCGGTCCCACGAGATCCCGGCAGGCACGTCCTGGCGGCCGGCCGATCCTCGATTCTCGGCCGCCAACAGGCCATCCAGGAGAAAACATCTCTCACCATATTCTCTGATCGCCTCCGCATGAAGCTCGGGCCGCAACCAGAATGCCTTGTACCACTTTCCCGCGGGAAAGGCACGGCAATAACCCGGACTTTCGGAACCGTGAAACTGTAGATAATCGAGATTCACCCGGTCGATGATCGCCTGGACAGTTTCCGCCGCCTGGTCCCGGAATACCCCGACGCAGGAGATCTTACCCCGCACCGCCGCCACGATCTCCCCGGCGCGCGCCACCGAGACTCTCCGGGGACTCTCCGGAGCGAACACCAATCCGATGGCGCCGGCTCCCGCGGAGACCGCATCGATTGCATCGGAGGTTCGGGTGATGCCGCAGATCTTCACCTGGATCATCCGATGAGCTCCCGCAGGCTGCCGCCCGGATCGGCGGATCGCAAAAGTGTTTCTCCGATCAGGAACCCGTGGAAACCGGCATTGGCAAGAACCTCCACATCGTTCCGGGTCCGGATTCCGCTCTCGGCGATCCGGGCCACCGAGGCCGGGATCGAATCGGCCAACCGCAAGGAAGTCTCCAGGTTCACCTCGAAGCTGGTCAGATCCCGGTTGTTCACCCCGACCATCCGGGCTCCCGCCCGGAGGGCGGTATCGAGATCCCTCTG
>JAPUIV010000024.1 GCA_027296665.1 Acidobacteriota bacterium
TCGACATCTGCCTGGACATCATCGCGGAGGAACGGGAGAACGATGAACCTCGTGGCCGTTTAAAGCTGCCGATACCGAAGGAGATCCGGGAGTTCCTGGACGAATACGTCATCGGCCAGGATAAGGCGAAGAAAAAACTGGCAGTTGCCGTCTACAACCACTACAAGCGCACCGAGATGAGCCGTCGGCGGGGCGAGGTCGAGGTGCAGAAGAGCAACATCCTCCTGATCGGTCCCACCGGCACCGGAAAAACTCTTCTGGCCCAGACCCTGGCCCGGCTCCTGAGCGTCCCCGTCGCCATCGTCGACGCGACCACGCTCACGGAGGCGGGGTACGTCGGTGAGGACGTCGAGAACATTCTCCTCCGGCTCCTCCAGGCGGCCGGAAACGACGTCGAGAAGGCCAAGCGCGGGATCATCTACATCGACGAGATCGATAAGATCAGCCGGAAGTCGGATAGCCCCTCGATCACCCGGGTCGTCTCGGGAGTGGGAGTGCAGCAGGCGCTGCTGAAGATCCTGGAAGGAACGGTCGCGAACGTTCCCCCGCAGGGTGGCCGGAAACACCCGCACCAGGAGTTCGTTCCTATCGACACCACCAACATACTTTTCATTTGCGGCGGGGCCTTCGTCGGCCTCGAGCAGATCATCGAACAGAGAATCGGCAGACGGGCCGTCGGCTTCAAGGCCGACATCCGCTCCAAGCGGCCCTCGGATTTCCAGGATCTTCTGGAGAAGATCCAGCCCGGGGATTTGATAAAATACGGGATGATCCCGGAATTCGTCGGCCGGATTCCCATTATCGGGATCCTGGGAGAGCTGGACGAGCCGGCCCTGGTGCGGATTCTCACCGAACCCCGAAACGCCCTGGTGAAGCAGTACCAGAGGATTTTCGAATTCGAGAATGTTTCCCTGAATTTCACCAAGGAGGCGCTGGAGGAGGTAGCCAAGCTGGCCATGCGCCGGAAGATCGGCGCCCGGGGCCTCCGGATCATTCTGGAAGACCTGATGCTGGATCTGATGTACAAACTTCCCTCCGAACCAGACATCACCGAATGCGTCATCACCAAGGAAGTGGTCCGGAACGAATCGGAGCCGATCGTGCTCATGGAGAAGGCGGGCTGATCGCCGGCGGATACATGGCAAAAGAGTTTTTCAAAAACGAGAACCTGGAGCGACTGCCGATGGTCCCCCTGCGGGACGTGGTGGTCTTTCCCCACACCATGGTGCCCTTCGTGGTCGGCAGGAAAGCTTCCCTGGTGGCGGTGGAGCATGCCTTAGCCAACGACAAGAGGATCTACCTGATCACCCAGCGGGAAGCCAAGCTGGATGATCCGGGCCCCGAGCAGCTCAACATCATCGGCACGGTCGCGAATATTATCCAGAGCCTGAAACTTCCGAACGGGAACCTGAAGTTGCTGGTGGAAGGAGTCATTCGCGGCAAGACGGTCGAACTCAAAGAAGAGGACAACTGTCCCATGGCCCTCCTCGAGACGATCGAGGTGCGTCTGGACCTGACCCCGGAGATCGAGCTCGAGATGGGCAAGGCGGTCGCCCTGTTCGAGAAGTACGTCAAATTGAGCCCCAACCTTCCCTACGAGACGATGATCTCCACCATCCGGGTCTCCGAACCGGGCCGGCTCACCGACACCATCGCCGCCCATTTCCAGGGCGGGGTCAAGGAGAAGCAGAAACTCCTGGAGACCTTCAGCCCCCACGAGCGGCTTACCATGGTCGTCGACCTGCTCGAGGCGGAGATCGACAAGCTGCGGGTGGATCGACGCATCCACAGCCGGGTCAAGAAGCAGATGGAGAAGGCCCAGAAAGAGTACTACCTGAACGAGAAGATGAAGGCGATCCAGCAGGAGCTGGGCCGCAAGGACGAGAAGATCAATGAGATCGAGGAGCTCCGGGAAAAGATCGAAGCGGCCGGAATGCCCAAGGACGCCAAGGAGAAGGCAATCCAGGAGCTGAAACGGCTGGAGGTGATGCCCCCGGTGTCGGCGGAGGCCACGGTCTCCCGGAACTATCTGGACTGGCTCCTGTCGATGCCATGGGTCAAGAAGAGCCGCGAGATCCGGGACATCGATCGGGCGGAGAAGATTCTCAACAAGGATCATTACGGCCTCGAAAAGATCAAGGAACGGATCGTCGAGTTTCTCGCCGTCCGGCGTTTGGTCCGGAACATGAAGGGTTCGATCCTCTGTTTCGTGGGCCCCCCGGGCGTCGGCAAGACCTCCCTGGCGCAATCGATAGCGAGCGCGACCGGACGAAAGTTCATCCGTATTTCACTGGGCGGGGTGCGGGACGAGGCTGAGATCCGGGGCCACCGCCGGACCTATATCGGCGCCTTTCCCGGACAGATCATCCAGATGATGCGGCGGGCCGGAACCCGGAATCCCGTCTTTCTCCTGGATGAGGTCGACAAGATGAGCATGGATTTTCGCGGCGATCCCTCGTCCGCCCTGCTGGAGGCCCTGGATCCCGAACAAAACGACAAGTTCATGGACCATTACCTCGACACCGAATTCGATCTCTCCCAGGTGATGTTCATCACCACCGCCAACATCCTCGACCCGATTCCCCCCGCTCTCAGGGACCGGATGGAGGTGCTGCGGATTGCCGGTTACACCATGAAGGAAAAGGTGAACATCGCCCGGAGGTTCCTCGTCAAGAAGCAGATCAAGAGCCATGGGCTGGACGGCAAGAAGATCAAGTTCTCCGAGGGAGCCATTCAGGACGTGATCGAGAAATACACCCGGGAGGCGGGTGTCCGCAATCTGGAGCGGGAGATCGCGGCCGTCTGCCGCAAGATCGCCCGGAAAACCCTGAAGGAGGGCAAGAGTTTTCAGCATAATGTGGTCTCGGAGAATCTCGCATCCTTCATCGGGGTTCCCCGGTTCCGGCTCAAGGAGGCGGAGAAGGAGAACGAGATCGGTGTGGCCACCGGTCTTGCCTGGACCGAGGTCGGCGGGGAAATCCTGCAGACCGAGGTGACGACCATGCGCGGGCGCGGGAATCTGGTGTTGACCGGAAAGCTGGGCGAAGTGATGCAGGAATCGGCGCGGGCCGCCCTGAGCTACATCCGATCCCGTTCCGACCAACTTGGCATCGCCCCCGATTTTCATCGGCGGCTGGACCTTCACATCCACGTTCCCGAAGGGGCGATCCCGAAGGATGGCCCCTCCGCCGGCATCACCATGGGCACGGCCCTGGCCTCGAGCCTCACCAAGACACCGGTCCGGAGCGACGTCGCGATGACCGGGGAGATCACGCTTCGCGGAAAGGTGCTGCCGATCGGCGGAGTCAAGGAGAAGGTGCTCGCGGCCCACCGGTATGGTATCCATACAATCATTCTCCCCCGTGACAACGAGAAAGACCTGTCCGATATCCCCGAAGAAGTTCAAAAGGAGCTGGATTTTCAACTGGTCGATACGATGGACGAAGTTCTGAAGATCGCCCTTGTGAAGGACGAGGAACTTCCCCCCATC
>JAPUIV010000240.1 GCA_027296665.1 Acidobacteriota bacterium
TCCAGAACGTGGATTTTCCCACCCTCACAAATACCGACAAGGAGACCTGGAATCCCCTTCCGGTGATCTCCTTTGCCGGCTACAACATTTACCGGGGACTGCTTTCCCAGCTCTCTCCTGCCTTCTACGGGACCTGTGAAACCCAGCTGGATCCCCTGACCCCATTCCCGCCCGGCGGGACCAATTTCGATACCCAGTTCATCGATTTCGACCTGCCGGCGGTGGGGGCCGGTTTCTTCTACCTGATCACGGGAGATGACCATACCGCCTGTGTCTCAGACATGGGTGTCTTCGAGGTCAACGGGGAGAGCCCGCTGGGCGACGCGCAGATGGGCCCTCTCCAGTCCGACCGGATCCCCCGCCTCGATCCCGCCAACACCTGCATGCTGACCTGTTTTGATTATTTTTGATGGGAAAAGTGGAAACCGAAACCGCAGAAGGAGGGGTTTAGGGAGCGGCAGGAGGGAGTCAATGAACGGCGCCCCTTTCCGGTTCCCTGGCCTTGAGGAGGATCTGCCGGAGGCCGATCTTCTGGATCAGTGCCTGGATCTCATCTTTTTTCAGGGTATCGCCCAGGACCTGCACCAGGTCGTCGAAGAATGCCTGGAAGCAGCGGTTGTCCTCCTCGATGAAGGCGAGCCGGTTTTCAAATGCCTCCACCAGATCGAGGATCTCCTCCCGATCCACCTGGCCCGATTCGATCCGTCCCTTGAGTTCGTCGAGGTCGGGCAGGAACTGCTCGCCGTCTGGGCCTCTTCGCATCCTGTCGGTCGCCAATCTCCATCCTCCGGAAACCGGCCGGTGCATCCCTCGCCGGAGTATTCAGGATAACCGGGGTTATGGGGAAAGGCGAGGCCCTCAATAAGGTTTTGCTGCAGGGGAACCGCTAGCCATCCGGCCCGGTCGCTACTCGCGGCAATATTTGAAGTCGAAAAAGAGGTGGGTCAGGACCGGATCCGGGGATCTTCGCTGCCCCTCCAGAAGGGGAAGGATCGGCAGATCCTTCTTTTGGCCGGCAACGACACCCGCAAAGTGGATCGGTTCGGGTTGATAGGCGTCGAGAAGGTCAAGGAAAGCATATTCCACGGTCCGGCCCTTTTTGGTGGTGATCTCCAGGAACAGTTCTTCCCGCTCACTCCTTTCCTTGTAAAAGAACCGGATCTCGCACAGGTTCTTCAGCCGGATCCCCCGGACGTCCGGGCTCTCCCACAAGAGGTAATTGGATTCGTAGCGATCGTCCTGGGGAGCCAGTTTTACCTTGACCCTGTGTCTTCCACCCTGGGGCGGAGTTTCCCATCTTCCCCATTTTGCCAGGCGGCGGCGATAATGAACAAATCTGAGCTTGGAGACTTCGATCATTTCCGTCTCACCCTGTGCAGAAACGAGAACCGCCCGGTGCGTGGGGCGCCGGGCGGCCTCGATCGGTATCCAGAAGCCTGGAACCAGGGTGAAGAGAAGGATCGCCAGGGCGGGCAGTCTGGTTCGTGAAGGATTCACACCCGCCGGGGAATCAACCTGCGCTACCGGCTTCCGTTGTTTTCGGCTCTTCAACTTGGAATTCCATGGTCTTGACGTTCTCTCCCTCCGCATTGAGGATCTTCACCTTCCATGTGCCGGTCCAAGAGGGGAGAATTTTCTTACTGCTCCAGGTCCTCCAGCCATTGTTGCGAACCTGGAGCTGCACCCGCGCCATTTCGCGCTCGCCATGGTACCACACGTGGGTGACCTGGGTCGGCGTGGTAACGCCGTCGATCTTGGTGTAGGCAAATACCGTTCCGACATCCGCGGGAAATAACGAATCGATGTCGACCGGTTCACGTTCCTCCACTTGCAGGCAGATGGCGGACCGTGTAATTTGAATCCCGGTCGTCATTTTGGTTTTCTCTTCCCCGGTCGATTTCTTCGGGCCGTCCCCGGCCGATTCGGGAGTCTGCCCGAAGGACAGGGCGGGAAGCAGAACGAACGTTAGGGTAGCCAGCCAACGAAGGGAACCGATCACAAGGCTCCTCATCAATTTTCCTCCTTTGGGGGAATGGTTTGTATGTTGAAGGACACGATTTGAATTCCGTCCCATCCGGGCAGAGGGCCGTGAAAACGAGGTCATCCTACCCGGAACCCGGATCGATTGCAAGGGGCCCGGACCTTACCTGTCCATCCTGTCCCGCCGCGAACCGGTTGGCCGCTGCGAACCCGGCCGGATTCCCCGCGTCGAACAGATTTCCCTCTATCCGGACCCCGGTCATCCGCCCTGCGGCGATGATCCTTTGCAGAATGGGGGTGTCATCCATCTCCTCCCCTTCTCCCAGGGTGTCCCTGGAGGGGTAATAATCGAAAAAGTAGGGTTGGAGAATGTAGCGGGCGTATCCGACCAGTTCGGTCCTGCCGGATCGGACCCGAAAAGCGCCCTTCCCCTTATCGTGCAGCCGGGTGATCCGGTACCTCCTCTCCGCCAATGGTTCACATTCCACCCGTCCGCAATTGCCGTACCAGGCCGCGTTTGTCTCTTGATATTCGGTCAGGGCCAGGGCGCATAGTCCAGGTTCCAGATGGGCATACATCTGGACCAGGGGGGCAGGCTCGGCGTAGGTGATGTTGTCGGGTAATAGGACCGCGAACGGCTCGCCGCCGGTGAATCGCCTGGCCAGGAGAAGGGCATCGGCGACGCCGGTCGGATCGGTCTGTTCCAGGTAGGTGATCCGGCACCGGTCCAGCGCGTCGCGCAGGCTGGATAGCTCCGGGCGATTGGAACGGGAACCGGCCTGCAGGAAGGCCCGGACCGTTTCCTTCTCCGGAGAGAGAATGAGGGCAATCTCTTCGATCCGGGAACGGGCCGCCTCTTCAATGCAATGCTGGATCATCGGTTTGAGGTCGACCGGCAGGAGTTCCTTCGGGATGATGGCAGTTGCCGGCAGGAGCCGGGTCCCCCTGCCCGCCGCCGGAATGATCGCTTTTCGAATTGGTGGCAAGAGCTTCTCCGCCGGAATCGTATCCGAGGGGCAAGATGGGATCAACATTTAAAAGGCAAGCGTTACTGGTGTAGCCAGTTGATCTCCGCCTCCACGGTGTCGGGAGGCGGATCGGTGGGGAGGAACAGTTCGTAGAAGCCGGTCTGTCCGGGATGGAGTTGATTGGGGAAAAGGACCGTTTCCCCCTGGTTGAGGAGATTCCCGTTGGCATCGAGGGTCTGCAGTTTTATGCGGATTTTCTCGGCCGATGCCTGTCCGGTGTTGTGTACCGTGCCGAACAATCGCACCCCCAGCCCGGGAAGAATCTCTCTTTGGGTCTCGACGAACTCGAGCTTGGGCCGCTTTCGGGCCGAATTCTTTCTTTCCCCGAGGACCTCGCCGAACTGGCGAATCATCGTGGTGGAAGGGGTTCGAGGGGTGGAAGTTCGAGGTAAGGATTCAACCCGGAACCTCGTTTGGATCGGACGGTTCATCGGTTCCGTCGAACCGCGCCGGGCATAGAACAGGATTCCCGAAATCATGATCAGCGAGCCTACCGCGAGAGGAAAGAACGGGAACCCCGAGGGGGATCGGGGAGAGATGGCCGGTGTTCCGGCGGAGCGGGGACCGGGACCCCGTTTTTCCAATTTTTCAACGGCATCAAGCTCCAGGAGCAGGCCGCGGTAATTCTGGTAACGGTCTTCGGGTTTTTTGTTCAGCATTCGTTGAACGACCCGGCTCAGGGGGTAGGACAACTTGGGGCAAATGGTTTTGGGGGAGGGAGCCACTTCACGGGCATGCTTCAGGATCATCGCCATCGGGGTGGCAGCCTCGAAAGGCAACCGGCCGGTGAGCATTTCAAAGAAGGTGACGCCCAGGGAGTAGATATCGGAGCGGTGATCGACATTCTCTCCGCGTCCCTGTTCGGGGGACATGTAATTGGGAGAGCCCATGACGATCCCGACCGAAGTCAAACTCATGTCGGTCCGGACCCCCTTGGCGAGGCCGAAATCGGTGATCTTGACCGTTCCCGTCTCCGTGATCAACAGGTTGGCCGGTTTGATGTCACGATGAACGATTCCCTTTCGCTGGGCTTCCTGCAGTCCGCGGGCCGCCTGGGACACGATTTCAATCGCTTTCAGGGGCGGGAGAGTCGATTTCTCGAGAAGATCGCTCAGGGCGCAGCCATCCACGAATTCCATGGCAAAATAGGGGTGCCCCTTTTCCTCCGAAATGGTGAAGATCTGGGTGATATTTGGATGGGTAAGGGAGGCGACAGACTGTGCTTCCCGGAGGAACCTCTGGCGGGATTCAGTGTCGTCGATCAGTTCCGGCAACAAGGTTTTTATGGCAACATGGCGTCGAAGAACCGGGTCCCAGGCCTTGTATACTCTCCCCATCCCTCCCTGACCCAGGGTTTCCTGGACTTCGTAGCTACCGAACGCCATCACCGGTTTCATTGGGGGTCCAAAAGAACGGCCGCAGGCCGGTTTCCGAGGCCTGCTGCTGGGTTTATCAGGTCCAGCAACGAATGAATGCGGAAACCTGCATTCCTTCCGAGTGCCGGATACCTAGAACCTGATGCCTGTAGGGGGGAATGTCAAACCAGAGGGGAGGAAGGGTTTGGTGCCGAAGAGGAGATTCGAACTCCTACAGGGTTGCCCCCACCAGAACCTGAATCTGGCGCGTCTGCCAGTTCCGCCACTTCGGCACTATTGATTCAGAAGGACTTACCGTTTTCACGCCAACCTCGGAGACCGCTTTGGTGTCCACCTGGTGTCCACCGATCGGTTGCCGCCCCATCATGGGGAGGGCGGACCGCCGATAGGTCGGTGATAGGTGCGCGTAAATCATCGTGGTCTTGAGGTCCTGGTGACCTAACAGTTCCCGCAACAGGTTCAGGTCGCTGCCGGGTCCCATAGCATACCAGCTTGCGAAGGTGTGCCGCAACGTGTGGAAAGTCACATCCTTTCCGAGGCCCGCCCGTCCCTTGGCCTTCTCAAATGCCGTCCGAACGTCCCGGAGCCGT
>JAPUIV010000241.1 GCA_027296665.1 Acidobacteriota bacterium
ACCACCGGAGCAGGCCGGGTGTCTCCGGATCCTTTTCCCACCCTGGAGTCGTTTCGGCCAGGAGCCGGATCTGAATGGCTTGATCTCCCGAAACCGGGATCCGATCCTCGAGTAACACCGTCCGGGCCTCCTGATGAAACGACTCGAGGGTGGTCCGGTAGTGATAGGTCACTGTGGTCTGCCGCTTGCCGGAATCGACGACCCGGGAAATCTGCTGGCGTTTGGCGCGAAACCGGGGATCGGGTCCGAACGGGATCTTGAACTCCTCCCCCGGGGCGATCTCCTCCATCCGGAAGGAACCCAGGAGATTGGGACCGTCGAAGGCCACCACCTTTCCCGCCAGGTAGGAATGAGCGCCCCGGTTCTTCACCGCGGCCCTCAGGAACACCCCCTCCCGAAATCGGGGAACGGCGCGGAATTCCTCCTGTTCGGCGGCCAGAACCGTTGCCGCGATCCGGATGCGGTGGAATTCACCGTCGCTCGGGAGATCCTGCGGCTGGGGGACTCGGTGGATGACCACGGTCTGGGTGGCCCCGGTGGTGATGGCGGTCACGACCCCGACCACATCCCGGTCCCGGGAGCCCAGGATATTGACATTTCCATCACCATCCGAATCATCCACTCCGGGCGCCAGGACGAGGATATCTCGATAATCCCTACCCACAACGGGTAAATCTTCAATGAAACCATACTCAAACGCCTGTTCTCTGATGATCCCATCGACCACCTGCCTTTTCGCCAGGGGAACGGGACGAGGTCCCCGGTTCAGTTCCAGTACAGGGATCTCCGGCAGGTCGAGGGGCCGCCCCGGCCGGGCGGTGGAGAGCGCGAGCTGGATTCCAACCCAATCTTCACCGGTTTCCTGCCTCACCATCCCCTTCTCCAGGAACTCCACCTTCCGGCCTTCCCGGTCGTAACGGGCCTCGTACAGCGGGTACCACGAAGCCGGCCCGGTCAGGTATTCAACAAGGACTTCCCCTTTCCCGGCGGTGGGGACATTCAGGGCGACCACCGCCGTCAGGCTCCGTGTCTTCCCCTTCGATCGGATCTTCGCCAACCGGGCCCGGGCGGCGGCGATCCGCAGTTGGAGATCAGGCAGTTGTGAGCGGATGTCCCGCTCTTGTACGCCAAGTCCATTCAGATTCCGGCCGAGAAAATCGAAGGCGCCCTGCCAGCTCTCCGGCCGGATCTCTCCCTTCAGCAAGCTCCGCCCGATCTCCTTGGGAACCGACACCTGGATAGACCGAAGAAATTCCCGTTGCGAGTGGAGAGTCGCGAGGAGATCATTCCATCGCGCCTGTTCCGACTGCAATTCCCGCAAATCGGCCTCGGCCTCCCGGAACTCGATATTCTCCCTCTGCTCGAGGGTGATCATGCGGGTCTCGAACCCCTCCAGAAAGGTCCCGGCCGGCCCTTCCGCCCGCGCCCGCAAGGAGTCCTGGTCCAGGTTCGCCGGCAGGCCGGTGATCTCGACTCGATTGCCGCCCTTTAACAGTTCCACCTGCAGGGATCTGGTCACCAGTGCCCGATCCCTGTAGATCGTGACTTCAACAACCCGGCCCTCTCCGGTGTTTTCGGCTCCCGCCAGGGAACCGGTCATCAGAAACAGACCCAGCGCGGCCAGGAACCTGGGTTGCCAGGAGTTTCTCCTATTTTTCATCGATGCGCCTCCCCTTGGTTCGGAAAAGAGATCCATACTATCCGATCCTCCTTTTCTCCGCTTGCATGTGCTCTGAAACCCTGCCAATTGAACAGGTTAGGGGCCGATTCTTGACAGGAAAGGGGACGAAAAGGTATCCTCAAACCACCTTTTTTGAAGCCGACCTTTCCGGGCCTCAATTTCCCCTATCCTGGGGTTGCGGTCAAGCGGCTCGGCACGAATCACGGGTCCTTTTCTCACGGATCCACACACCTGGTCCAGGCCAAGAAGCGCGTGAACGGAGGAGATCGTTGGCCACGAGTATGAAACGGTACGGCCTCGTCGTGATCGGCGGGGGCCCCGGCGGGTACGTGGCGGCCATTCGCGCCCACCAGATGGGCATGAAGGTCGCGGTGGTCGAGAAGGACCGGGTCGGCGGGATCTGCCTCAACTGGGGATGCATCCCCAGCAAGTCCTTGCTCCGGGACGCCGAACTGTTCCGCCTCGTGCAGCAGGGGAAGGGGCTCGGTTTCACCTGTGACGGAGTCCGGGCCGACCTGAAGCGGGTGGTCGCGCGCAGCCGCTCGGTCTCGAGCCGGCTGGTCAAGGGGATCGAAGCGCTCCTGAAGAAGAGCGGGATCCCGATCCATCCGGGAACGGCAACCGTAACCGCCCCGGGAAAGGTGTCGGTGCAGGGAAAGGCAGGCGGAAAACCGGAACTGCTGGAGACCGAACGAATCCTGGTGGCCACCGGGGCGGCACCGATCTCCATTCCCGGGTTGCCGATCGATCGGGAACGAATCGTGACCAGCACCGAGGCGATGCTGCTGGAAGAGGTCCCCGAACGGGTGGTGATCGTCGGCGGCGGCGCCATCGGCGTGGAGTTCGCCTACTACTTCAACGCCTTTGGCTCCCGGGTGACGATCATCGAGATGATGCCCCGGATCATCCCGCAGGAAGACCCGGAGGTGACCGACACCCTCACCCGATCGCTGGAAAAACAGGGGATCGAGATCCTCACCGGAAGCCGCGTGGAGTCGGCCCAGATCCTGAAGAAAAGGGAAGTCGACCTGCAGGTGAAGACCCCGAAGGAGACCAGAACCATTTCGGCCGACCGGGTCCTGGTGGCCGCCGGTGTGCGGCCGAACAGCGCCGGCATGGGGCTCGAGAAGCTGGGGGTACGGATCGAGAAAGGTTTCATCCGCGTGGACGGGAATTACCGGACGGGCGCGGCCTCGATTCACGCCGTCGGCGACGTCATTGGCCCGCCGTTCCTGGCTCATGTCGCCTCGGCCGAAGGGATCGCGGCCGTCGAGGCGATGGCCGGAAAGCCGGGTAAACCGATCAACTACAACGCCGTTCCGCGGTGCGTCTATTGCCAGCCGCAGGTCGCCTCGGTGGGAATGACCGAGGAGGAGGCCAGAAAGAAGGGGCATACCGTCCGGGTCGGGAAATTCCCCTTCCGGGCCAACGGCCGCGCCCTGGCGGCCGGCAACCACGAAGGCTTCGTGAAGATCCTGGTCGACGCGAAATATGGCGAGATCCTGGGAGCCCAGGTTATTGGCCATGAGGCTTCGGAGCAGATCGCCGAGCTCTGCCTGGCGATCAACCTCGAGGCGACACCCGAGGAGATCCTGAACACGGTTCATGCCCATCCGACCCTGGCCGAAGCGGTCATGGAAGCCGCAGCGGCCGCGGTGGAACGGGCGATTCATATCTGAGATGGAGATGCAGGAAACAGGTTCGATCGTTCGACTGGGACGCATGCCCTACGTGGAAGCCTGGGAGATCCAGAAACAGTTTCAGGATCGGCGGATCCGGGGAGAGATCCCCGACACCGTCCTGTTCGTGGAACATCCTCCTACCTATACGATCGGGCGATCGGGGAGCGCCGGTCATCTTCTCGTCCAGGAAGAGTTTCTGCGGCGTGCCGGGTTCGACCTGGTGTACTGTGACCGGGGCGGTGATATCACCTATCACGGGCCGGGGCAGATCGTCGTCTACCCCATCCTCGATCTCAGGCGGCACGGCCGCGACGTGCACCTCTATCTCCGCATACTGGAAGACTGCATCATCCGCGCCATCGCGCAGCTCGGCATTGCAGCCGGAGGCGTGCCCGGATTGACCGGCGTGTGGGTGGGGGAACAGAAGATTGCCTCGATTGGCGTCCGGGTGGTCCGCTGGGTGACCTCGCACGGCTTCGCCCTGAATGCCGACAACGCAATCGAACCATTCCTGAACATCGTCCCGTGCGGGATCCAGGGGTGCCGGATGACCTCACTCCGGCTTCTTATGGAAACTCCCGTCGACCGGGAGAGGGTGATCGACCTTCTGGCCGATTCCCTGATCGATGCCTTTCACCTTCACCGGGAGAAGGAGGATTCATGGGAACTCAAAAGCCGCGCGCCGCAGTGGCGGCCGACCCGATCCTGGAACAATTGACCGAAGCGGACTACCTGGCCATCTACCGCCACATGCGGATGGCCCGGGAATTCGAGAACCGCATCATCAAACTGTACCGGCAGGGAAAGATCGTCGGGGGCGTCTACACCGGCACCGGCAACGAAGCCACCTCGGTCGGCTCCGCCTTCGCCCTCGGCAAGGAGGACATCCTGCTCCCCCTGCACCGGGACATCGGCGCCCACCTGGTCCGTGGCCAGACCGCCCGCCGCCTCATGTGCCAGTACATGGGGAGGCGCAACGGATTGACCCGGGGGCGCGACGGGAACATGCATAACGGCGATCACTCTCTCGGGATCTTTGCCATGGTCAGCCACCTGGGGACCATGATCCCGGTGGCGGCCGGAGCGGCGCTCGGGGGGCGTTTGCTGGGAAAAGATCTGGTTTCGATGAACTACATCGGCGACGGCGGGACGAGCATCGGCGATTTTCACGAGGGCCTGAACTTCGCCGCCGTCATGAACCTGCCGATGATCCTGATCATCGAGAACAACCAGTACGCCTACTCCACCCCGACACACCAGCAATACGCCTGCGCCGACCTGGTGGATCGGGCCCGCGGGTACGGAATCCCGGGCGTCATGGTCGACGGGAACGACGTGCTCGAGGTATACGCCGTGGCCAGCCAGGCGGTGGAACGGGCCCGGGCCGGCAAGGGACCGACCCTGATCGAATCGAAATCGATGCGGATGCGGGGCCACTCCGAGCACGACGACCACTTTTACGTCCCCAAGGATCTCCTGACCGACTGGGAAAAGAAGGATCCGATCCGCAGATTCGAGAAGGTCCTGAAAGAGAAAGGATATATCCGCGAAGGCAAGCTGGAGGAAATGGGAAAGAAGGTGCTGGACGAGCTGGAAGAGGCGGTACGGTTCGCCGAGAAAAGCGATTTTCCGGAACCGCATGAGGCGGCCGAGGGGGTCTATGCGGACTGAACAGGCGTTGGTGCCGGACCCCGGCCCGCTCAGCGCAACCCAGCTTCTGGAGATCCTGTACCTAATGCGGTTGACCCGGGCCTTCGACCAGCGGATCTCGACCCTGTACCGGCAGAACCGGATCCAGGGGGCGGCCTTCAGC
>JAPUIV010000242.1 GCA_027296665.1 Acidobacteriota bacterium
TCGATGCCATCCGGTTCAACGAGAGCGGCCGCATGACGGAAGGACGCTGGCGGGAGCGGTGGACCCTGCGCCGTTGCGGGCGCCCGGTGCCCTACCTGGTAACCTACACGGCGGATGGGTACGGCGAGGCGATGGTCGAGGTCGGCCCCGATCCGTGATGACGTTTCTACTCAATGCGGTCAGGCGGGACGTACTTTTTCCGGCGATACCATTTTCTTCCCAGGAGCTCGGCGGTTTTTTTCGCCGATTTGATGGTTGAATCGGTCACGGTCTTCACAGCTTGCGTGCTGAATTCCGTCACCTTCGGGGCTGTATCGCGTGCCGCCGAAACTGCCGATGAAGCTGATTGCGCCACAAAACCCAACGAGGCGGAAACCGTTTTCTGAGTGGCATCCCAACCCTTCTTCACTACCTCCGGGGCCTTTTCCCGCAGTCTGGTCATTCCCTTCGAGACCATGGTTCGCGCCTGCTCGCTGTACACACCCATCTTCTCCTGGATCCCGAGCCGGGCATCATTCACATCCCATTTTTCCAATGTCTGACACCGTTTCCGGGTGGTCTCTCCGACAACCAGCACCAACAATCCCGCACCGAATCCCTGGGTAGCGGCGGAGGCGACCCAACCTACAATTGGAGTGCTGGAAAGAGATCGAAAAACCATACCCCCGACATTCAAGATGTTCACATAGGCGGCGATACGGGCCACATCGATGAGGATCAACACGGTTTCCTTGATTGTCGGCCGGGAATAATAAATTCGAATGACCTTCACGGCCATGCCCGTGGTGCGCCCGATGGTAATGAGTGCATCGACGGACTGGTAGGGGGAAAGCATCACTCCGCCGGTGATATGGAGAGCGGCCCTTTTGACCTCCTCCTTTGCCTTGCCATCCAGGATCTCGACCAATGGGATAACGAAAGTCTGCCGCACTCTCAGCAAACCGGCGAACAGATCATCAGATTGAGTTTTCTTCAGTCTCCGGGTCTCGGATAATCCGCTCCTGGCGGTAGTGCGCTCCTCATCCGAGAGCATCGGATTGCCGGCAAGTCTCGCCAGGAACCTGACGAGAAACTTGCGATGGCAATGCAAATCGTTGAGGGCCAGGTCCTTGGATAGCCTCGTTTTTGGCGGGGTGATCGAAGATGGTGTTCGAAGAAAGGCGACGGTGAACTTCACCGGGAACCAGGATAATCCCGCCAAGATCAGGATGGTGAGGACAATTGCGAGCGGTCGATTCAGCGTGGAGAGGAATTGATAGAATTTGGTGATTTCAACGACGACAAAGAAGAAAAGCAGAATGCCAATCGCGAAAAAAAGATTCCGGGCAAGATTCCATAGGGCGCTGAATTCATCCCCCCAGCCCGCCAGCAACTCTTTGCCCTTCCGAAGGGTCAGAACGATCCGCCAGGGTCTAAACACCTTCGCCCTCCTCGATTCCATCCTCTCACGAAATGGAGCCTCGGACAAATCCCTAGCGGTTCGGGGCCAAAGATCGCTTTCCTTGACACTCCACCCGCCCTCGTGGTCTACTGTGGCCCAGTTGCCAGGCTCGGCCGGTGGCCAGCTTCAGGCCGGCAAGATGAGGCCAATTGGCGGTGGGAAGGGATTTACTTGATTTTTCGAGCCTGAGGCAGGATATTCACTTAAAAAGTTCTCCTTATCTGGAGCGCTTTTTCACTAGAATTGTAATTCAGAAAACCAGAAAAATCAGCCCGGAAACCGGGTCAGATTAGGGGAGAAATGGCGCGAAATGGTGGTTAATTCAGGATCCGCCAATACGCAGGAGACCAGGCCGGATTGGTACCATGAAATCTCGAGGTTCGCGAAACCGAATCTCCGGAAGGCGATCTGGCAACTCCTCAATACCTTTATTCCCTACTCCGCCCTGTGGGTGCTGATGATCTACACGATTCAAAAAGGGTATTCCTACTGGATTACCCTGGGTTTGGCGGTGGTGGCCGCCTCCCTGCTGATACGCATTTTCATCTTTTTCCACGATTGCTGTCATGGCTCCTTTTTTGCCTCGCGCCGGGCGAACCGGATTCTGGGGTATATCGCCGGCCTGTTGACCTTCACACCGTTCGAGGACTGGCGGCGTTGGCACAACGCGCATCATTCATCCTCGGGAGATCTGGACCGCCGGGGCGCGGGCGACGTGTGGATACTGACGGTGGAGGAGTACCTGGCGGCGCCCTTTTGGAAGCGCATCGGTTACCACTTCACCCGGAATCCTTTCTCCCTGTTCGGCGTGGGGCCGGCAGCCGTCTTCTTGATTGAGCAGCGGTTCCCTCACAAGGGAGCCGGAAAACCCGAAGCCTTTAGCGTGAATTTCACCAACCTGGCGATTCTGGCCACCATCGGGGTGGCGAGCCTGACCATTGGATTTCGGACCTTCCTCTTGATTCAGTTGCCCGTTTTGCTGATTTCCGGGGCCATCGGTCTGTGGTTATTCTACGTTCAACACCAGTTTGACGGGGTGTATTGGGCCCGCCATGGGGAGTTTGACCCAACGAGGGCCGCTCTGGAAGGAAGTTCTTACTACAAGTTGCCCAAGGTGCTGCAATGGATCTCGGGCAACATCGGCCTGCATCACATCCACCACGCTCGATCCGGTATTCCCAATTATCATCTGCAGCAGTGCTATGATGAGATTCCCGCCCTGCAGAAGGACGAGCCTCTGACCATTCTTCGCAGTCTCAAATCGTTGATGATGAACTTGTGGGATGAAAAGCAGCAGAAACTGGTGAGTTTCTGGTCTGTGAAGGCTGCGCCTCCCGAATAAGCCATTCTTTCCAAAAACATATAAAAAATATCATTTTTGCATATTTTTTACCCGGGCCACTCCTGCCTGGGTTTTTGCGGTCGATTTGACCGCAAAGAGGAGATGGGGTATAAATAAGCCCTCAAATCCGTGTTAGGGCGGACCGGGAGTCACGTCGAGATAGCCTACGACTTCCCCTTTACCAAGCGCGTCTCGCTGTAACCTGTCTCCCCCCACGGATCACGGTTGATAGACGGCATCAATCAACCCCCTTGATTGATTATTGTCGTTGGTCCCGGGAGAAACGCTCTGCATCGATGTGGGGCGTTTTCTCATTGTGGCCCATTCTATTTCTCACCACTGTTCTACCTCCTTTTAATATGGTGGATCGTGCCCTGGAGATGGCATACTTCCCACAGGAGGTTCTCATGAAACGGATGTTCTTCTGGGAAAGAAATCGGATTGCCGGGTCGGTCCTGGTTCCCCTTGCCGTCCTGCTTGCGGTCGGCTGTTCACAACCGACCGGAGTTTCTTCCGGGGGGGGAGTCGATTCCCCGGCCGAAGTCCAGGCTCGGCTGGTCTATTTTGCGATGCCTGGGTGACAGTTTTGCGCGAAAGTGACGGCCATCGTGAATGGCCTTGAACAGGAGTACAACGGTATTTTGGATTGCGACATACAGGACGCCACAACCGAGGAAAGCAGGGCCCGAATCCAGGGATTCGGCTTCGCCAATCATGGCCTGGTTGTATTCGATCGAAGCGGAACCCTTCGAGCCAAACTTGACGGCCACATGCTGGGAGAAAGGGAGATCCGCGCCGCCATCGAGACGGCGCTACAGGAAGAAAAGGGAGGGTGACCTCCGGCCATTTTATTCATGCCTCAATGGTACCTGTACATGGTTCGCTGCAGAACGGGGACCCTCTACACCGGGATTGCGATCGACGTATCCCGGCGCCTGGAGGAGCACCGGAAGAATGGGCGCAAGGGCGCCAAGTATCTTCGGGGCAGGGGCCCGCTGGAACTGGTTCTGAAGAGTTTGATCGGTTCAAGGGGGCTCGCGTTGATGGTGGAAGACAGGATCAAAAAATTGCCCAAGTCGCGCAAGGAGCAGCTGGTGGAACATTCGAGGAACTGCGAAATTAATTGGGGGAGATGATACCTAAAGAACCCGGGGGTCTGCTGTCCCATTACCGCCTCGTCGAGAAGATCGGCGAGGGGGGAATGGGAGTGGTGTGGAAGGCGGTCGATACGGTCCTGGGCCGGTCGGTCGCCATCAAATTTCTGCCTGAGGCGCTGGCCCAGCATCCGGAACGGCGGGCCAGACTCGAGCGGGAAGCGAAACTGCTCGCCTCCCTGAATCATCCCAATATCGCTTCCATTTATGGCCTCGAGGAGGCCGACGGCGTCCTTTTTCTTGTCATGGAGTTTGTCCCGGGAGAGACCCTGGAGCAATTACTGGAGAAGGGATCCCTCACCGGGGAGGAACCCCTTTATTTCAGCCGGCAAATCGCCGGGGCGTTGGAAACGGCCCACGATAGGGGCGTGATCCACAGGGACCTGAAGCCGGCGAACGTCAAGGTGACCCCGGAGGGAATGGTCAAGGTCTTGGACTTCGGCCTGGCCAAGGCGTTCGAAACCGAGGCCGGGTCGGGGGATATATCCCGATCTCCCACGATCACCACCGGCGGCACCCGGGATGGAGTCATTCTCGGCACCGCCGCCTACATGAGCCCGGAGCAGGCCCGGGGAAAACCGGTCGACCGGCGGACCGATATCTGGTCGTTCGGCTGCGTTCTGTTCGAGATGATCACCGGCGCCCGGCCCTTTCAGGGGGAGACCTTTTCCGATACCATTGCCGCCATCCTGAAACAGGAACCGGATTGGAGTTCGGTTCCGATAAATACCTCTGCCGAAATCGAGAGCCTGGTCCGGAAATGCCTGCGGAAGGACTCTTACCAGCGTCTCCAGCATATCGGTGACGCGCGCGTGGAGATCGATGATCTCCTGGAAGGGAGGTCGGCCACCCGGCCCATTCCCGCGGCCGTTTCCTCCGTCCCGCCGCGGAGATACCCACTCTGGGGCCTCGGCTTGGCGGCCATGGTGCTGGTGCTCCTGGGCGCCCTCCTGGGCCGGTTGATCTTCCCCACCTCCGGAATCCCGCCGGAACGCGATCCGAAAGTTTCGCATCTGGCCCGATTGACCCACGATACCGGGCTTTCGGAGGGGCCAACCTGGTCACCCGACGGCAGCCTTCTCGCCTTCGCGTCCAATCGAAGCGGCAACTTCGAGGTGTACGTTCGGCGGGTGGAAGGGGGCCAGGATATCAACATCACCAATGATCCCGGGCAGGATTTCCAGCCTGCCTTTTCCCCGGACGGCGACCGGGTGGCCTTCATCTCCACCCGATCTTCCAGATCGAGAATGATCAAGATCGCGGGATTGGGTCTGGAATTCCGTACCTTCGGGGGGGATCTGTGGGTGGCTCCGGCTCTCGGCGGACAGGCCCGGAGATTGGCCCGGGACGCGAACTTCCCCGCCTGGGATCCCGGCGGCCGGAAGATCATCTATGTCAGCGGGCCGGAGTACCATCGGTCGATCCTGGAGGTTTCCGCGGACGGCAGCGGCACCAGAACCATTCTTTCCAGCGATGCCTCCAACTGGGAAATCGTCAGACTCCGGTATTCCCCCGGCGGGAAATGGATCAGCGTTGAAGATTCATTCGATGGGGAGATATTTCTGATCCCTTCCTCGGGGGGAGAGCCGCGAAAACTGGTCGAGGGTTCCAGCCATGAATGGGACCCCTCCGGCCGGTATCTCTACTTTCTCAAGCGGGAAAAACTGGGCGGAACCCGGCTTCATTCGGTCAGAGTGAGCGAGCTCTCCGGAAAGGTTGTTGAGAATCCCAACACCGTCACCTTGATGACCGGGCTCCTGAGGGACCTGGCCATCTCCCGGGATGGAAAAAGTCTGGCGGTTTCCGAGCTGAATGGGTCGCGCAACCTGACACTCCTCCCCCTGGATGAGGAGGGCAAGGCACCCGGGGGACCTGAAGAGATCCTGAATCGCGGGCAGATCATCGACACCATTCCCGCCTTCTCTCCGGATGGGAGACGCATCTCGTTCAACAGCAATCGTCTCGGAGTCAACGATCTCTGGATTCTCGATCTCGATACGGGGCGCCAGAAACGGCTGGAGCTTCCGGGAGATTATCAGGATACCGGCTGGTCCTTCTGGTTTCCGGACGGCGAGCAGATGGCGGTAACCATGAATCACCATGACGGCACCCAATCGATATGGCTGGTCGCGGTGGATGGAAGTACCGCCGAGGAGATCGTGCCTCCTTTTCAAGGGCTGGAGGGCGGGCCGATTGCTCCCGGTGGAAGTTCATTACTTTACGCCGCCCAGACGGACGGATTTTTTCAGATTTTCGTCTTCGATCTCGCCACCCGCAAACCGCGCCAGTTGACTTTTACCTCGGGTGACAAGCGGATCATGTTCTGGTCGCCGGACGGCAAATGGGTAAACTATTCTTCCAACGCCAGCGGCACCGTCCAGATCTGGAAAATTCCCTCGGCTGGAGGCAAGGAGAAACAGGTGACCTCGGGAGAGGAGAGAAATATACATGCCTTCTACTCCCCGGACGGAAAATGGCTTTACGTCCAGCCGAGCCACCGGAACATTTTCCGGATGCCCGCCGCGGGAGGGGAACTCCTTCCGGTCACCCACTTTCCCGAATCGGGTCTCTTCATCGAAGAACCGGTCCTATCTCCCGACGGGCGCTATCTGGTCTACTGCCGGAGCCACAGCAGTTCCTCCCTGTGGATCCTATCGCTCGAACCGGGTGGATCGGGATCACCCTGATCGAGGCTTCGGAATCGCCTTTCCGCGCTTTCCTGTGCTATGATCCCCCGTCTCTAGCTCGAAAGAATCATCCTCTCATCAGACACAGGATCCCAGATGCCCGTCGGCCCGGGAGAAATGCTGTCCCATTACCG
>JAPUIV010000243.1 GCA_027296665.1 Acidobacteriota bacterium
GCTCGAGGATGTGGAGGCGGCAGTCGTTGCCACGGGGGCCGATGTCGAGGCCTCCATCCTGACCACCACCGTCCTCAACCGGCTCAGCGTGCCGAGGATCATCGCCCGCAGCGCCTCTCCCCTGCACAGCCAGATCCTGGAGCGGGTCGGGGCGACCCGGATCATCAATGTCGAGGAACAGATGGGCGAACAGGTGGCCAAGCGCATCCTGGCCCCGGAGATCCATGAACAGATCCCCCTCGCCTCCGGCCACAGCCTCGCCGAGATCGCACCCAAGAAAGATTTCATAGGCCGGACCATCGGCGAGATCAATTTCCGGGTGAAATACGGCGTGAATATCATCGCCATTCAAAAACGGACCCCGATCATCACCGATCGGGGCGACAACACCTTCGAGGTCCGGATCAATGATCTTCCGAAGCCGGAGGATATCGTCGAGGAGACCGACATCCTGGTGGTGGTCGGCAGCGACGAGAACATCCAGCGCCTCCTGGCCGTGGAGCCCTGACCATGATCCCCGAGAGCCGTTACCGGCTCACCCTGCGCTGGAAGATGACCCTGGGGATCCTTCTCTCCTTCATCCTCCTCCTCCCGGTGGTTGCCCTCTCTCTCTATTTTCTTCGTGAGATCCTCCGGGAAGAACGGCAGATCACCGAACTGTTCGCGGTCCGGCAGGCGGATGCCCGGAAGGTGCTGGAAAAACTTGACGAGATCGACCGGGCGGAGGGGAGTTACCTGATCACTCTCAGCAAGGGCGACCGGGTCCACCTCGGCACCCTGGTCCGTTCCCTGGAACAGACGCCCCTACGGGATGCCCGGAGCGGCATGGAACTGTACCAGACCAGCATGGAATCTCTTTTCACCATCATCGAGGTGGAGAAAAACGTCGACCCGTATCGGGACGTCGAGCGGAAGGTGGAACGATTTCAACAGGAGCTTGGCCGGCTCATCGACCGCGCCAACCGGCAGAAGGATCCGGCCAGCCGCCAACGATACTACCTGGAGGTGCAGGAGTTCCTGCGGTCGTTCGAAGATACCGTCCGGCAGATGGAAACGGAAGGGGACCCGCAAAAGACCAACCTCATCCGGAGGATGAAGAATTCCCGGGGGGAGATCCTGCGGATCGCCCAGTCGGTGGAACGGAAATCGACCGCGGAAATCGCGGCTGGAAGGTCCCGGATCGCCGCCATGAGCAACCAGGCCAGAAAATATATCCTCTCCATGATCCTGGTCACCCTGCTTCTCGGGTTCGCCTGGATCCTGATCCTGCCGAAACGGATTGCCATCTCGATCCACCGGATCACCAATCTCCTGCGCCGGACCGAGCTTGGCTCTCTCGATATCCCGCCGGCCCCCGAGGGGAGCGACGAACTGGGGGAGCTGGGCCGGCAGTTGAACCGTTTTGTCGAGGAGATCCGGGTCTTTGATCGCCTCAAGACCGAAAAGATCCAGGAGGGTGAAAACCGGCTGCGGGCTTTGACCGGGTGCATCGACGCCCTCGTCTTCTTCGTCAATGATTCCTTTCAGGTCATTTTCGCCAATGATCGGCTCCTGAGCACCTTCGGGCTGAACCGGGACCGGACCCGGAAGGAGGCCTTCAAGGCCCTTTCGGCCAACCGGGAACTTCAGGGCCTGGTCAAGGATCTCTCCGAAGGGGGCAAGGAGATCCAGGGAAAACAGGTCACCCTTGCCATCGGGGACGGCGATACGGCCGATTTCCGTGTTGCCAGCGGTAAGGTGAGGAACAGCCGAGGCGAGGTCCGGCAGATCCTGGTTGCCCTCAAGCCGGTCCCCGCGAATTTATCTTGAACCTGGTGGCAATTTAGGATAGTATTGGGAGTTTGGAACACCCCCTCCCAAGGAGAGACCCAGGAAATGCCGAAGTTCTCTTTTGAAGAGTGCCTCAAACGGATCCCCAGCCGGTTCGAGCTGGTCATCATCGCCTCCAAACGCGCCAGCCAGATTCTGCGCGGCAGCCTTCCCCGACTGAAGAAGGACAGCCGCCACAATCCCGCCCGGACCGCCCTGCGGGAAATCTGCTTCGGGAAGGTCCTGAAAAACGGCGACGATAGGGTCTACCGCATGTCGGCGAGCCAGCCGGAACCCCGCCCGGAGGAGCCGCCAGGCGACGCCTGATAAGTCTTCCTTTTCCCTGAAACCGGATCTCAGAAACAGAGCCGCCAGACGATGTCGGTGAGGGCGTGCGGGATGGCGGCGGCGGTCGCCTTGCCGGTGGCGCGGTATACCGAGCCGTAGACGATCCCGGCGAGTGTGGCGAGGCATATGTAGCGCCAATCCAAAAAACCCCGGTTATTAATGTGGCTCAGGCCGAACAGGATCGAGGTCGTTAGCAGGGCGGCGATGCCGCCGTGGCGGAAGCGGAATGACCGCTGCAGGAGGTTCTGAACGATGCCGCGGAAGAACAGCTCCTCCGGCAGGGCGACCAGGAAGGTCAGCCCCAGCGCGATGCCGGGGATGCTGCCGGGATCGGGCCAGTGCGGTTCAAATGGGACAAAGCCGCTGATATTTCCCAGAAACAGGGCGACAGGAAAAAAGAGAGCGAAGGCGGCGATCCCTATCAGAAGATCCCTGCCGCGGATCCGGAAGGTGTAGCCGATGCCCGGCAACGCCCGGATCGCCATGAAACAGAATAGCATGATGTCCATTCCGACCAGCTGGGAGAAGGGATGGGCGGGACTGTGCAGCGCGGGATCTTGCGGTTCCCAGATCGGGGCGATCAGGGAGAGCTGCACGGGAAGATAGACAAGGAGGACTGCGGCCGCGTCCCACAAGTTCGGCGGCGTTCCCCAGCTCCGGGCCAGCCGGATCGCCAGGACCGGAAGGGCCAGGTAGAGCAGCAGGAGTAGGCCGTTGCGGGGATGCCAATGGCCGGGACCGAGGGTATAAAGAAGATAGGCCAGGAATAGGGAGGCCGGAAAGGCGATCGCCGACCACCGGCGGGGATGGGAGCGGATCCAGGCGGTGAATTCAGCCGAGGCGAACATCAGGTAGGGGGTGAGAAGAATCGCGAAGGCGGCGAGGGCGAGGAGTCGATCGATCGGGCCGATCGGCACCCGCAACAAGATGGTGAATCCCCAGAACAGGAGAAACAGGACCAGGATGAAAAAGTTTCTCACTTTTTCTCCCGTTCCTTGTCGGCTGCCTCCTTCAGAAGCTGCATGGCTTTCTCGATCCACCGATCTCCCTGGCCGTCCTCTTCATCCTCATCCGCCAGGGAGATGTCGGGCTGAATCCCTTCCCCTTCGATTTCCGCGCCTCCCGGGGTGATGTTGCGCGCCGCCGTGACCATGACCATCGCCCCGCCCGGGAGAAGCTGTGAAACCTGGGAGGCGCCCTTGCCCAGGGTGGTCTTGCCGATCACGCGGGCCCGGCCGCTTTCCCGCAAGGCGCCCGCGAGAGATTCCGCGGCGCTGCCGGTATGCTCATCCACCAGTACGATGAGCGGGATATCGGGATCGATCGACTCCTCGCCGCCCGCCTCGATGATCCGTCTTCCGTAACGGTCGACCACCTGGCCCAGCAGCGTCCCCTCCTCCAGAAACAGGCTGCCGATCATCTCCGAGTCCCCCTGGACCCCGCCGGGATTGCCGCGGAGATCCAGGATCACACCCTTCCCCCCCCGTGAATCCCGGAGTGATCTCCTCATCTGTTCGGCGACCGTGGGGTCGGTGAGGTTGGTGATTCGTATGTACTGGATCCCTTCGGAGAGATCGGTGGATTCGATGGAACGGCTGGTCGGCAACGGTCTTCCCTGCGCGTCGAGCTGGATCTTCTCACTCCGTTTGGCCAGGAATGAGGTCACGGTCTCTTCCGGCTGTCTCAAGCGGGTGTACCGATCGTCCAGGCTGGCGAGCATCTCGACGATCGCCCGGTAGGCATCCTCCCGGTTCTCGAGCTGGCCGGCAAACCGCCGGCGCCAACCGTCCCAGTCCTGCCCGGAAAAATTCCGATCGACGTAATATTCCCGGACCAGCTTCCAGGCCTTCTCGTATATCACCTCCGGCATCCAGGGCAGGTCGTTTCGCAACATCCAGCGCGCCTCGCGCCTCCTCCCGGCCCCGGCCAACGATACGGCAAGCTGGAATTTTATGGTTCCCTCCGGATCGGCCGGGTCGGCCTGCAGGGCGGCACGGAAAAATGGGATCGCCTTTTCATGCTTTCCCGCCAGCGCCCAGGCGGAACCGAGGAGGGCCTGGGCGTGGTAGGAATTCGCGTCGAGATTCACCAGCCTCTCGGCTATGGCGATCCCTCGCAAGTGGGATCTGCCCTCCAACTCCATCAACCCCAGGGCGAGGAGGGCCGATGCCGATTCGGGGTGGCCCTCCGCGGCCCGGCGCAGCTCGGCGAGGGCCTGTTCACGCTTTCCCGCCAGGATCGACAGGGCGTGCGCGTGGGCGATGGCGGTGGCGGGATTTTCCGGACTCTTCTTCGCGGCCGATTCGAACAACCGGAAGGCGGCGGGCGTGTCCCCGGCCAGCCAGACCAGATAGCCGTACATCAGGAAATCGGAGGTGGCCGGCGCGATGGTCCGGAATTCCTCCTTCATCCGGCGGGCGAACTGCAGGGCCGTCCCGGGCCGATCGGTGGAGAGCCGGCGAAACTCGCGCAGGGGATAGCTCGCATGGGGGTTCGCCCGCAGGGAGCGGCGAAGATTCTCGAAGAGTTCCTGATATTTCCCCTGCGCTTCCCGGACCAGGGCGAGCCGGAGCCAGAGTACCGGATCGTCCGGCTTGCCCTCGAGTTCGCCGCCCAGGCGGACCGCCTCGGCCTGGAGTTTTCCTTCCTCCGAGGGTTTGGCGGCGGGGCCGCATTGGAACGATTTCAGGAGCATCCGGTAGGGGAAAGGATTTGCTCCCGAGCGGGCCGAGATCTTCCTCCATCTCCTCTCCGCCGCGGGGCAATCGGCCATCTGCCAGCTCCCCAATGCCTGGCGGTACAACGCCGCCATGTCGTCCGGTCTCTTTTTCAGATATTTCTTCAGTTCATTGTCGGCCTCCGCCCAGCGCTCCAGGTCCTGCAAGATTTCGACTCTCAGAAGCCGGGCCGCCGGGCCGCCCCCCAGTTGAACCGCCTGGTGAAGGGCGTCCAGCGCGCCGGATCGATCCCCCATATCGAGGAGAACCTTGCCGATCACTTCCCAGGGAGACGGATCCTTGGCCGTGTCGACTTGCAGGCGGGACCGAGCTTGTTCGATCTCCCGGCGGGCGGCGCGAACCTCCAGGGTCCATCTTTCCACCTGTCCATTGCCGGGCCGGATTTCCAGGTATAGACCCCACTGCTCGAGGGCGCCGGCGAGGTCCCCCTCCTTCCGGAGGACCAGGCCCAGGTGGGCCAGGGCCGCCGGCGATCGGGGGTTTTCTTTCAGAACCATCCGGAAAGATTCCCGGGCCCGGGCCAGGGATCCCATCTTCTCCCATACATTCCCCTGCCCCACCAGGGCGAGGAGCCGGATCTTCTTCGGGACTTCCATCTCGAGCGTTTCCCGGTAGGCCGCCAGGGCGGCCGGGTGCGCGTGAAAATCTTCCCGGATCCTGGCCAGTTCCAGGAGAATCTCGGGCCGATCGGGCGCTTGCCGTCTTGCCTCCCGGAGCCGTTCCCGCGCTTCCCGGAGGAATCCTGCCCGGCGCAGCCGGGTTCCGAGCTGGAAGGAGATGTCCGCCGATCCGGGGTCGAGTGCATGGGATCGCCGCAGTTTCTCCAGATCAGAATTGGCGGAGGGGGGGGAGCCGGAAGAAAGGGAACCGGTCGCGCACAGAAGGGACAGGACCAGGAAGGAGAGGCATGCGTTTCGAGGGAATCTCACTCTTTTATTATACTGAAGGAATCGGTTCAAGACTTGCCGGGCGGGTCCCGATCACCGAGGTGGTTCAGGGTCTCGAGAACTTCATCGAGGGAAAAGGGCTTGGAGAGAAACCGGTTGCCGGTCCTCTTGAGGAACTCCTGGATCCCGGGGCTGACGATATCCCCCGTCGTGAAAACCATTCGATCGAGCAGTTCCGGAACTTCTTCGGCAACCTTCTCATAGAGCTCTTCCCCGTCCATCCCGGGCATTCTCAGGTCCGACATGACCATATCGTACGATTTCCGCCGGATCTTGTGGAGGGCCTCCAGCCCATTCCGGGCCGTATCGACCCGGTGCCCTTCGCTGGTCAGGATCTCCTGGAGGAGCCCGAGAATGATCTCCTCATCGTCCACCACAAGGATCATCTTCCCCCCGCCGTTCGATTCCATGGCCGGCGGCGGGACATCATCCGATAGCGCCGACTGATCCGCCCGGACCGGGATCTCCAGGTCGAGAGCGGTCCCGCGCCCCAACTCGGTGCGGACACTGATCTGTCCTCCATGCTCCTGGAGGATCCCGTAGGACAGGCTCAAGCCGAGTCCCGTTCCCTTGCCGACCTCCTTCGTGGTGAAGAAGGGATCGAAGATCCGTGTCAGGTTTTCCTTGGGAATGCCCGGACCGGTGTCCTCGATGATGACGTGAATCCTGCCATCCTCGACACTTGTGGTGATCGTGAGGCAGCCCCTGCCGTGCGCCTCCACCATCGCCTGGTGCGCGTTGTTGACAATGTTCAGGAACACCTGTTGCAACTGGAAAAAATCGACCATGGTTTTCGGCAGGTCCGGGTCGAGACGGGTCACCAGCTCGATGTTGTCCACCCGGAGTTGGTATTCCCTGAGCTCCAGGGTGCTCCTCACAATCTCGTTGATGCTGTGGAACTGTCTTTCCGCCTTGTGCCGGCGGGCGAACAGGAGCAGATTCTGGACGATCTTCTGGCAACGGATCGCCTCCCGGTGGATCTTCCCCAGGCTGTTCTTGATCTTGGGGCTGCAATCGGAGTTCATCAGCAACTGTGAATATCCCATGACGCCCGTCAACGGATTGTTCAACTCGTGCGCCACTCCCGACACGAGTTCACCGATGGCCGAGAGTTTCTCCGCTTGCACGAGCTGTTCCTTGGCCAATTCCAGTTCTCTCAACGAATCCTTCACCTTGCGGTCGAGGCGGGTCTTTTCGATGCAATGAGCGACCTGGTTGGCAAACAGTTCGAGCGGGGAGACCGATTCCGAGGTGGGAATCTTTCCGTCCGCCGGATCGTCGACGGAGATCATCCCGATCAGACCCCGGTTGGCGCCGTACAACGGAATGAACAGGAAGTCGTCCGCGTGCCATTTCTCCCTCTGTTTCCCGCGGAGAGGGACGCGGCTGGGAACCCCCAGGTATTTCCAGCCGGAGTCATGGGGCAAGTAGTAACTGTTGCCCAGCCGGAACCGGTCCTTGAAGATTTGCGATCTCTGGGTATCGGTGAGTTTGTTCCGATGGAACTCTTCGATCTCCTCATCCGAGAGCCCGGTGAAGTACCAGAGATACCCCTTCCCCTTCTCGTCTATCAGGGTCAGGATCGCGCGGGAGAATCGGGAATGTTCCCGGATCGCCTCGATGAACAGGATGCAGACTTCATCCAGGTTGCTCTCGTGCAGGATCCGGCCGCTGATCCTGCTGAAGGCGGCCAGCAATCGGAAGGCATCCTTCGCTTCCCGTTCCGACGCCAACAGGTCTTTCTCGCTGCGCCGGGTCACGGTGATATTCTCACCCGCGCGCGGTTTTCCCTTGCGCTTCCGCCGGTTCCCGTTGCTGGCCTGATCCTTCTTCCGGGCCATCGTTTGCTGCGTTCCTGTCAGGAGAATTCGAGCCGTGGAGGATGGCTATCCTGTTGATTTTTCAAAGCTTTCCATCCAATTCCAAATATAGGCAGCGGCCGCCGAACGGTCAAGAAAACGGGCGGGAGGAGGGGACGGCGGCGGCTGGCGTATAATCCCGCCGGAGAAGTCGAAAGGAATCAAGGAGATGGGAAACAACGGCAAGCTGCGCTCTTACCAGGCCGATCTCTCCCTGCTCGCGGTGAGCGCCGTCTGGGGGGTGTCGTTCACCATGGTGAAGCAATCGTTGGGCAATGCGTCTCCAATGTTGTTTCTGGCGATACGGTTTCTGATTGCCGCCGCGGTCCTGCTCCCGTGGTTGTTCGCGGCTCCCCCCCAGGGCCGCCGCGGCCGGCTCCTTCCCGGGGTGCTGGTCGGGTGCTTCCTGTTCGCCGGGTACGCCTTTCAGACCCTCGGGCTGCAGCGGGTGACGCCGACCAATTCGGCCTTCGTCACCGCCCTGTCGGTGATCCTGGTGCCGTTGTGCGTGATCCCGATCCGGCGGCGGCTTCCGGCGGGGGCCACCTGGTTCGGGGTCGGTCTGGCCACGGTGGGGCTCTATTTCCTGCTCCTGGATGCCGGTCAGTTCCAGTTCTCGCCGGGAGATCTACTTACCCTTTGTTGCGCCCTGATGTTCGCCCTGCATATCGTCGCCATCGATCGATTCGCCCGGCGGGAGCCTTTGCGCCACTTCGCGACGGTTCAGATCGTGACCGCGGCAATCCTGGCGGCCGGCGCCGCCTTGTTTCTGGAAACCCCGGTCTTTCACGCCGGCGCCGGCCTCCTGTTCGCCCTCGGATTCACCGGGATCTTCTGTACGGCCGGGGCCTTCGCGGTGCAGACCTCGATGCAGCGGTATACCACGCCGACCCGGGTGGCGATCGTGTACGCCACCGAACCGATCTTCGCCGCGATGGTGTCGTATTTCTTCCACGGGGAATCGCTTGGCTGGCGGGACTTTCTTGGCGGCGGCCTGATCCTGGCGGGCATCCTCGCCGCGGAACTGGGCCCGGGCATCATGAAGGGGAAGGCGCGGCGATGAGCCGAAGGCCAGGCGGTTATTTCCGGTGTGTCGAATTCAGTTTTTGCGCCAGAGGGCCAGGGAGGGGCTTTCCCGCGGTTCGAGGATCCGGTTGAACCCGTCGACGGTGATCTTCTCTCCAGGCAGGATCTGGACGAAACCGTTCGGCCACCGGATCTCCACCTCGTCCACCCGGTCGCGATCGCCCAGACCGAAGAAAAGCCTCAGATCATTCTGCGAGAGATAACTCGTGGCCGAGCGGACCTCCTCGATCAGGATCAGGTCGCCGGCCTTCACCTTTACGCGGGCCCCGATGGCATCCCGGTTGCCTTTCACGCCGCGGAGGTCCAGCGCCACCCAGTGGTTCCGGGTGCCAACCTCGTTGCGCAGGAGAACGGCCGGCTGGTTGGAATTGGTCACCAGGATATCGACATCGCCATCGCCGTCGTAGTCCCCGAAGGCGGCCCCGCGCCCCACCCGGGCGGTGCGGAAATAGGCGCCGGAGAGGGCGGATCGATCCTCGAAGTCCCCGTTGCCGAGGTTGCGGAATAGCTGATCTTTTTCCTCATAAGACAACACCGGCTTGGTGAGGTGAACGTTATCCATGACATGCCCGTTGGCGATGAATATATCGAGATGGCCGTCATTATCGTAGTCGAAGAAATTGGTGCCAAAACCGAGATAGAGAACCGAGGGGGTCCCGAGTTTTGCCCCATAGGTCTGATCCTCGAAGGTTCCCTGCCCCGTATTCCTGTACAAGGTGTTCGTTTCAAAGGAGAGATGGGTGAGGAAAAGGTCGAAATCTCCATCGTTGTCGAAATCCCCGGCGTCGAGGCCCATTCCCGCTTCCGCCACGCCTTCCTCGTTGTAGGCGGCCCCGGAGAGGATCGAGACATCCTCGAAGGTCCCGTCCCCCCGGTTCCTGTACAGGAAGTTCGCCGCCTGGTCGTTGGCAACGTAGAGATCGGGATCGCCGTCATCGTCATAATCGGTCCAGACCACACCCAGCCCGGTTCCTATTAAATACGCCGTCTGCTGTGTCATGCCCGCCTCGGCGGTCACATCCCGGAAAATTCCGTTTCCCTCGTTCCGGTACAGGATATCGGGGGTGCCCTCGTAGGCCTGGGGACCGCAATACTGCGAGAAATCGGCCGGTCCGCAACGGACGTTGTTCTCCATGGTCATTTCCCCATAGTTCACCAGGTAGAGATCCAGGTCTCCATCGCCGTCGTAATCGGCGAAGGCGGCGGAGGTGCCCCATCCCGGATCTCCAAGATTCGCCGCGGCGGTGCGATCGGTGAAACGGCCGTTTCCCTCATTGTGATACAGGCGGTTCGGTCCGAAATTGGTCACGAAGATGTCGACCCAGCCATCATTGTCATAGTCCCCGAAGGCGCAGCCCATTCCGTACGACCGATCCCCGACCCCCGCCTCCATCGTCACGTCGGTGAAGGTGCCATCCCCGTTGTTCCGGTACAGTTGGTTCCCGAAGGTCTGATCGTCCGAAAGGCCGGGTAATGGGCCGCTCTGGACCAGGTAGATGTCGATGTCGCCATCATTGTCATAATCGAAGAACCCGGCGCCCGATCCGACTGTTTCCATCATGTACCGTTCACCGGTGCCGCCATGAAAATGAACGAACTCGATCCCCGCCTCCTCTGTGACGTCGACGAACACCTCCTCGGCCTGGGATTCCGGTTGGACCTGCGGCGGCAGAGTGCTTGCTGTTCCCGGTTCCTTGGCCGGTTCCGCGCACCCCGCGAGAAATAGACATCCAGAAAAAACCAGGATCCGCTTCAACGAGGATCTCCCTCACCGGTGGAATCTTTCTTCCCCGAAAGTTTCTCGACCAGCGCCCTTTCCCTTTGCGCCGCTTCCCCCCTGCCCCATTTCTCATACAGGCGCTGTAAAAAGAGATGGGGAACGGGGTTGTCGCTTTCGATGTCGGCCGCCATCTGGAACTGTCTCTCCGCCGCTTCCATCTTCTCATCCTTCATGAGGATCCGGCCCAATCCCAGATGGGCGCGAAGGTTCTTCGGGTCCAGCTTGGTGGCCTGCAGATACTCCTCTCCCGCTTCGGCATCTCTTCCCTGCCGGAAGTAGAGGGAACCCCGAAGGAACCGGACTCCGGCGTTTTCCGGTTGCAGCTCAATGACCTGGCCATAGGCATGCAGTGCTTCCTCGAAGCGAGTCAATTTCGTCAGAACCTCTCCGAGGGTCTTGAATGCGATCGGTTTTTTCGGATCGATCCGCGCCGCCGCCTCGAGCTGGGGAATGGCCCTGTCCGGCAGGCCGGATCTGGCATACAGAAATCCCAATGAATAACGGGCGGAATACAGATCCGGATCAATTCTGGCGGCCTGTTCGTAAGCTTCGATCGCCTTTTGGTCGTTGCCCAGTTTCATCCGGCAATACCCGAGGTTGGTCCATCCCTCCGAAAGTTCGGGGGCCATCTCCACCGCTTTTCCGAAGGCCTCGGAGGCCTCCCCGAACTTGGCGGATTTCAGGAATTCCATGCCGAGTTCGAAGAAGTTGTATTCCGTGCTGCCCTTCAGGGCGGCTCCCTTCGTGAGGTGAACGATGCGGGAGGACACCCGCGCCATCTCGTGATGCTTCTCCAGTTGGCGGCGCCCTTCCTCTTCTTTCCCCAGGCGAACCAGGCTGTTTCCGAGATTGAACCGGGCTCCCAGGTGATCGGGGTCGATCTCGAGGACCTCAAGGAAACGATCGACGGCCCCCTGGAGATCATTCATCTTGCTGGTCGCGAGGCCGAGTTCAAAAGTGGTCTCTGAATTGCCAGGGGCCAGGGCCAGCGCCTGCCGGAACGAAAGGCGCGCCTCGGGGAACCGGCCGAGCCGCATCAGGGCGGTTCCCTTCTTCCAGTGGGGCTCCATCGATAGCGGTTGCCGGTCGATGCTTTCCTGAAATCTGGATATAGCTTCTTCCAGGCGCCCGGTCTCCAGGAAGGAGAGTCCCAGGTAATGGTTCGCTTCAGCGTCTCCCGGATTCTTTTGCAGCAATCCGGTGAGTGTTTCGATGGCCGCCGGAAAATCCTTCCTGGCCATGAGCCGGGAGCTATCCTGCAGGATCACTCGTCTTTCATTCCGCGAGAGTGTATTTCTTGACGGTTCCGGCCCCTTTTTCAGCCAGTTCAGGAACACCGGGATGGCAAACAGAAGCAACCCGAAAAGGATCAGGACGAGTCGAAGGGTTCCTCTCTTTGACGTTTCCGGCGGGGAGGGGGTTGGCGGCCGGCGTTTTCTTTTCCTTCCCATTGTTTCGGCCCTCCCCCCGGGGGGTTAACCAGTGATACCATTTCCCGGGCAGGCCTCGGGCCGGCCGGAGGGGTTCACCGGATGGAATATCAGGATCTCAAGAAAGCTTACGATCATCCCATCTTTCCCTGCCCGCGATGCGGAAATCGAGCCCTCGGCCTTCGCCAGAATGTCCCGCGTGCTTCCTTTCAATGTTCCGATTGCGAGGCGTTTTTTCACGGCCTGGAACCTTTTCCGGCGGGGGATCTGAAAGGATCCTTCCGGATCGAGAGTGCCCGGGCAAGGGGGGGGAAGACGATTCTCCTCGAGCTTGCCGATCACCGCATGGCCTCGGATTTATTCCCCGGCGATTTTACCGAGTCGAGATTGCGGCGGCGCTGCCTGCGGGAAAAGATCATGCGAATCGGTTGTCTGCTATTTCTTCTCGGTCTGGGGGGGTTCCTTCTCATCCTCATCATCCAGTTTTATGTCGGGGTGCTGTGAACATTTAATCAGGAAGAATTTTATGATATAAGGAGCGGGAGATCGAGTCAAACCTCGGCCCGTATTGCATCGGAGTCGCCTCGGAGCCGCCTGATGAAGGCCTGTATCCTGATAAAAACCTCGCCGGGACTTCAGGCCTCGGTGTGCGAGGCGATGGAAGAGATCCCCGCGGTGAAGGCGGTCTTCCCGGTCGTGGGCCGGACCGATATCGTTGTCAGCCTGGCGGTCACCAGTTTTCTGGATCTCATCAAGGTGATCGAAAAGGCCAAGAAACAGGAAGGTGTCACCGCCACCGAGACCCTGGTGGAAATGGAGGAGATGGAGTGATGCTGGGGGTCGTCCTCATCAAGACCGGGCAGGAGAAGGGCACTCACCAGGTGACCGGGATGATCGCCCGGGCGGCGGCAAAGATTCCGGGCGTTACCGACTCCTATTCCGTCCTGGGACGGTATGACAACGTGGTTTTCATCGAGGGGGAAAATTTTGCGGCGCTTCGAAAGATTTCCCGCAAGATCGCCGCTCTCAAGGGGGTTAAAAACTCGGAAACCCTCTGCGAATCCGACTGACGGCCCCCATCCGGCAAAAATCGCTCATTTTTTCTTGAACCGGGAGCCTCCATTTCGCTATGATGAAGGCTTCAATTTTCCGCGGGATGAGGACGGGGCACCACCAGGAGGGTCTCCTATGGGGAATGATCGTTCGTTGGCCGGCCGGGTGAAGTCCGCGGTGGACGGAATCACCGACCCGGACGAGCTGGTCCGTAAGACGGTCCGGGAAATTCATGAAAGCTCGAAGCAGAACGACTGGACCGGCATCTACCTTGTCGACGGGGAGGAACTGTTACTGCACAGCTTCCTGGGCGCCCCGAGTCCGCACGTGAGGATCCCGATCGGCTCGGGGATTTGCGGCGCGGCCGCGAGTATGGAGAAAACTATCATCGTTCCGGATGTTAAAAAGGATACTCGGTACCTCGCCTGCAGCCTGGAGACCCGTTCCGAGATCGTGGTTCCGATCTTCCGGGACGGAAAGGTGGTGGGAGAGATTGACATCGACAGCCATACCCTGGATGCCTTTGGAAACGAAGATCGGGAGAGTCTGGAAGAAGTCGCCCGCTTCATCGCCTCCCGGCTGCCGGAGAACAACAAGGAAGGGAAAAATCAATGATTCAAGCCACTGGGGTGGGCAACTATCCTAGGACCGGTGACCGGCCGGAACAGCAAAAACTTCGCCGCGCCCTGGCCCAGCGGGATCGGGGGGAGATTTCGGAAGGGGACCTTCACCGGGTCCAGGATGACGTGACCCGCGACGTGATCTCTGAGCAGTGCCGCAGCGGGATTGACCTGGTCACGGACGGACAGATCCGCTGGCAGGACGCCCAGACCTATTTCGCCGGCCGGCTCGAAGGGGTTCGCATCACCGGGTTGCTCCGGTATTTCGACACGAATACCTACTTCCGGCAGCCTGTGA